>JANYKY010000322.1 GCA_025357975.1 Gemmatimonadaceae bacterium | reverse complement strand
GCGCATTACGCTAGCGGGGAGACGAAGGTCGCTAGTTCCGCCGCCTATCTCGGCCAAGTATCGATCGAGCACGAGCACTCCTTCGATTTTTTCTCCGCGCATTGCGAGCGACTCTGCCAATGCAAGTGTGGCTTCCTCGTTTAGTGGAGCGAATTTAAGGAGGAATCTCGCGTGTGCTTCGATTTCGATCCAGTAACCGCCCGCCCGAGCGCGATCGATCAGGCCCACGATAAACCGCGTCAATAATCCCTCGATCGCGGAACGCTTGTCGTCGAGCCAGTCTAGATAACCGGCGGAAATTGCCGGCTGATAACCTGGGAGAACATTCGCAACCCTTTGTCCTCGACCTTCGGGGGCATCGTTTTCTAGGAGAGTCTCGTAGTCAACAACTAATCCGCAGTGAGCGAGCGTGATCGTCGTTTTTCCCGCCTTCTCAATCGGTAGGCCGAGGTGACGAAGCTTTAGGATCGTCTGCCGCATGCGATGGGATGCGGTTGAAGCGCCCGCCGCTGGCCACAATAGGCGCTCAAGCACTCTGCGGGAAACGGGTTCCTTGTGTTCTAACAAAAGGTACAGTGCCGCGGCAAACGCTATTTCTGAATCCGGCTCTATCGTCGCCCGCCCCGTTTCTATCCGCGCATCGCCCAATACAAAAAGTCTGATCGTCCCCGCAGGTAAGTTCGGCATTTGTCTCCGAAGGTAAAAACAAAGCGTCAGCGCGGCGTCATTCGCCGCTGCCGCCCCCAAACCCACTGCCGTGTCATCAACAAAAAACCCCGCTTTCGCGGGGCCTCTTTCACTTCGACACTGCCCGAACTACTTCAGCTCGAACTCCACGCTCTCCTGCACGGGATGATTCTCGCTCAATAACGTCGCAGTCGCAGTGAACTTACCATGCATGTCCTTCGCATCCCACTTCTCACTGAAAGTCGTCACGTCCCTGGCCTTTACCAGCGTGTTCTGCATCGCCTGGGTGAACATGCGGCCCGCACTCCAGCGCCACACTTCTTTTCCGGCGGCATCTTTCACAACGAAGTCATGAGTCTGACCACTGGCGAATCGCAGCTCCACCATCTTCTTCGTGTTGTTGCGAACATCGAGGTTCAACTCCACACCATGATTCGAGCTCACAGTGAGCTTCGACGTCAACACCGATTTGGCATCCCCGATACCTTCCGAAGCCGCAAGCGTCTCCTTATGGCCACTGGACCCGCGCGCAAAAGCAACGGTAGCAGCACAAAGCAACGGAATGATCAAACGATTTGTCATCACAAGACGCCAATCCACTCTGGTAAAACTGTACGCATCACAAACTTCGCGGGGGCAAGGCTGGCAACTTATCAACAATAAGACGATCGAGCAATAGTCAAGTAACACGTAAGTTGCGATGGATTCAGCACTTGCGACCGGTATATCTCTTCGGCCTCCCTTCGGTTTCCCCACAAACATCTGTCACGACATGAGCCGCGAGCGAAAATAAACCGATGTTTAACCATACCCGCGCACCGGCCCACAAATGAACAATCAGATCAAACTCATCATCCCGTTTGCCATTTTCTGCCTTGCAGCCATCGGCGCCCTCAGCGCAGACACGTCAAACAGGCTCTCAAACCAGTCGCATTCGCCGACGGGCAGAGGTTGCCTACCGCCCGACAGTACAGCGTTCGACCTCCGGGAGGAGCTGATTGCATTAATGGGTCGAACAGACCCGCTCGCCGATACCATCCTCAGCGCGGAAGGCGTCGTGCGCGTCCCCACCTCGGAGCTCACCCTCGTATTTGATTCGACCCTCTGTCGCCGAGCCGCAGACGCATATAACGCTGCAGAATCGAGACGCGATACCAATCGAAAAGTTCACGTCGTAAAAGCCGGAATCCGCTTCGTCGTACTTGATCCCGCAAATCGCGCCGGTGAATATGAAACCGGAATAACCTTCGACAGCAGCTTCATCCACACCCTGTCAAAATTCGCCTACTAGAGCCGTTAGCCGACGAGCAAGCACTCCGCCGATCCCTTGTGAAAAAAGTCACAAGCTCCTAAATTCCTCCCCGGAATGAACAGCGAAACACCGCCAAAGTCGGGCTCCCACAAGGATCCCCTCAACGTCGGGTCCTTCGCCGGAGCCGGCCTCCAGTTCGCAATCTCCCTCATCCTCTTTCTCTTCATTGGACAATGGGCAGACCGCAAACTCGGAACCTCTCCCATTTTCCTCATCACCGGAGTCTTCATCGGCGGCGGAGCCGCCTTCTATAGTATGTACCGAAAACTCGCCGCCGCCCAAAAAGCCGACGACGACCGACGGAAACGCGAAAAAGGCGGCTGACGAGTGAAATCGATGGCGCGATCCATAACCTTACTCCTCGCGCTGATTGCTATCACCGGTTACCTGATGTCGCTCGGCTACAAAAGTCCCGCGGATAAGCACGCACTTCTCGTAAGCGCTGCACTCGCCGCAATCGTTCAGATCAGTGCATTCGGCCTCGTTCACATGGCCGGACGCAACAACGCCCTCGCTGCCTGGGGGCTCGGCACAATCTTCAGGGGAACTGTCCTCGCTTTCTACGGATTCTTCCTCATCAAAATGCTCCAGCTGCCACACAGCGCCGCACTCGTTAGCTTCGCCGTCTTCCTGTTCGCCTCCATGCTGCTCGAATCTCTGCTGATGTCATATGATGCTTCTTAGTCAGGACTTCATCACCCCGCACATCACCGACGCGCACGCGCTCGATTATCCCTGCTTCAAAACGGGATTTATCTGCGAAGTCGGCCTGCCACGCTGGGCACCAATCCACCTGGGCTCGATGGCGATCGACATCTCTCCGACAAAACACGTCGTCATGCTGCTCATCGCCGCGACGCTGTGTCTCGTTACACTGCTCCTCGCCGCGCGAGCGCATATGCGCCAGCACGCCGAGAGCGGCCAGTCACGGGGATTCGCAAACGGCATCGAAGCGCTCGTTCTGTACATCAGGCAGGAAGTCATCATCCCCAACGTCGGACACCACGGCGAAGCCTACGCACCGTTCCTCCTCACGCTGTTCTTCTTCATCCTGTTTGCAAATCTGCTCGGCCTCATTCCATACGGCGCAACAGCCACAGGAAACATTTCTGTAACCGCGATGCTCGCGGTCATCACGTTCTTCGTGGTCGAATTCGCCGGCATGCGCACACTTGGGCGCGGCTATGTCAAGACGATTGTCTATTGGCCGAGTGATCAGCCACTGGCGATGAACATCCTGCTGACGCCACTGATGACGCCGATCGAGCTCATCTCAAAGATCACGAAGCCCATCGCGCTCGCCATCCGACTCATGGCCAACATGACGGCCGGTCACATCGTCGTGCTCGCGCTCGTCGGACTCATCTTCACGTTCGGGAGCTACGCGCTCGCACCGTTGCCGCTGGCGATGGCGCTCGCGATCATGGTGCTCGAAGTATTCATCGCGTTCCTGCAGGCGTACGTCTTCGCGCTTCTGGCCAGCGTCTTCATCGGGCTGATTCGCGAAAGTGCACACTAGATAGAATCAAGGTTTGTCGCGGGCTCGTCCCGCAGTACCGGCTCGAGTGAGCCGGGAAGTCCGTTGAGACTGAAATGGCGGTCTCGCCGACGGACAGCGAATGGTGGCGCAATCTCCACCACTTAATCGTTCGATTGGAGCAGCAACAATGACAATTCTTCCTCTTCTTCAGGCCGCGGTCACGTACAACAAGGAATACTCGGCCGCATGGGCACAGATGGGTGCAGGCATCGGCGCTGGTGTAGCAGTCGTCGGAGCAGGCATCGGTATCGGCCGCCTCGCCGGACAGGCGATGGACGGAATGGCGCGCCAGCCCGAAATGGCCGGCCGCATTCAGACGGGCGCGATCATTTTCGCCGCACTCATCGAAGGTGCTGCGCTGTTCGCGATCGTCGTGTCGTTCCTGATTCAGGGCAAGTTCTAAATACTCTGCCGGCGGTTTGCGCCTCAACGCGCAAGCCGCCGGAACCATTTCCGAGAATACAATGATTTCGTCGCTTCCAATTCTGATGCTTGTCCAGGAGAACGCATCCCAAGCCGGCGAGACCGCCGCAAAGGGTGGGCTTCTCTCGCCGCAGGGCGGCCTGATGTTCTGGACGCTGATCATCTTCCTGATTTTGTTCTTCGTTCTTTCGCGCTACGTGTTCAAGCCGATCACGGCTGCAGTTGAAGCGCGTGAAAAGGCACTCGAAGAAGCGATTG
>JANYKY010000294.1 GCA_025357975.1 Gemmatimonadaceae bacterium | reverse complement strand
CGTGGACAAAAATCGAATCGTCTGGGCACGGGGCTTTGGTGACGCGGATTCCGTTCACCACATCCCCGCCACCGCTGAGACGGTGTATCGCGTTGGCTCCGTGTCCAAGCTATTCACGGACATCGGCATCATGCAGCTCGTGGAGAAAGGCAGAGTAAACCTCGACGCGCCAGTCACGAAATACCTGCCCGGTTTCCAGCCAGCGAACTCGTATCGCGCGCCGATCACGCTCCGCGAGCTGACGTCGCATCGCGCTGGACTGACGCGTGAGCCGCCGCAGGGCAATTACTTCGACGCCTCGTCGCCGTCATTGAAAGCGACGGTCGCGAGCCTGAATTCCACTTCGCTCGTCTACAAGCCGGCGACTCACGTCAAGTATTCCAACGCCGGCGTTGCGACGGTGGGTTATGTCCTGGAGCGCGCGGGCGGTGAGACGTTTTCCTCATACCTCACGAGGCACGTGCTGGCGCCTCTCGGAATGGAAGAAAGCGCATTCGAGCTCACTCCCGCATTGCGGCCACGACTGGCAACCGGATACATGTGGACATACGACGGCCGGCGCTTCCCTGCTCCAGGGTTTCAGCTTGGCGAGTCGCCCGCCGGATCATTGTACACGACAGTCACCGATCTCTGCCGCTTCATGAGCGCGATGTTCGCTCGAGGTCAGGGTCTCCGCGGACGAGTGTTGAAACCGGAAACAATCGAGGCGATGTGGATCCCGCAGTTTTCTCCGGCTGGAACGAAGAAGGGATACGGGATCGGCTTCGGTATCGACACGCTGGATGGCGTCCGAATCGTTCAGCACGGGGGCGCGGTATACGGATTCGCCACCCAGGCGTCGATGCTTCCTGACGAGGGGCTCGGCGTGGCCGTCGTCACAACTCTCGACGCAACGAATGCTGTGACCTCACGCGTCGCGACGGCTGCTCTGCGTGCAATGCTCGCCGTGCGGCAACATCGCCCAATTCCCGCCTGGTTAAGTACAGAGCCCGTCGCAGCGGCGGATGCTGCGCGGCTGGCGGGCCGTTATCTGTCCGATAGTCTGGCTGTCGTGCTCACTTACCAGAAGGCACCGTCTGACACGCCGACGACCGCTGCACAGCTCCTCTTCCGTTCGACACTCGGAGGAACCCACGGCGTACTTCGGCAACGTGGTGACACGCTCGTGCGCGACGACAGGCTCGGCTACGGCGCAGAATTCATCCCGAAGGGCGACACACTCATCTATCGCGGGATTCACCTCACCCGTGTCGCCACAACAAAGCCCGCGCCTGCAAGTTCAGAGCTGCGCAAGTTGGTTGGCGAGTACGGATGGGACCACGACATTCTCTACATCATCGAGGAAGATGGTCATCTCGAAGCGTTGATAGAGTGGTTTTTTCAATCACCGCTAAAACGTGTCTCGCAGAACGGCTTCGTTTTCCCGGCCGCGTCGTTATACGACAGCGAGCCAGTCACCTTCTCGATGAGCCCATCGGGAAGCGTCACCGGCCTGCATGTCGGCAAAGTGTGGTTCCCGCGGCGCGCGATCGGTCCCGCTTCCGGCAATCAGCTGCAGATCACACCGGTTCGGCCGCTTGCGGATCTCGAGAGAGAGGCACGCGCGGCGTCGCCTCCGGTTGAATCCGGGAAACGCGCCGCCGATCTCGTCGAGCTCGTGAAACTCGACAGTACAATTCACCTCGAAATTCGCTACGCCACAACCAACAACTTCCTCGGCAATCGATTTTATCCCGAGGCACGAGCATTCCTGCAGCGCCCAGCAGCCGAGGCACTCGTGCGTGCTCATCGCAAGCTGAAGGCACTGGGTTACGGGATACTTGTTCACGACAGCTATCGTCCATGGTATGTAACCCGGATGTTCTGGGATGCAGTACCTGAGGACAAGAAGATTTTCGTTGCCGATCCGAAAGACGGCTCGCGTCACAACCGAGGTGCCGCAGCCGATATCTCGCTGTACGATCTCGCGACGGGTGCGCCGGTGGAGATGGTCGGCACGTATGACGAGACGTCGGATCGCTCGTTCGCCAATTATCCTGGCGGCACCGCGCTGCAACGCTGGCATCGCGAGCTGCTGCGCCGGACGATGGAGTCGGAAGGGTTCACTGTGTACCACGCTGAATGGTGGCACTTCGACTACACAGGCTGGTCAGAATATCCAATTCTCAACATTCCTTTCAGCCAGATATCAGCTTCAATCGGCGCGGACCGTAAATGAAACCGCAGTGCCAGGTGTGCAACCCAACGGAGACGTAATGAAACAACTTTCACGGCTCGTGATCGCGCTCGCTACGACTTTCGTCTGTTGTTCCCCGTTATCTGCTCAGGATCGGTCGCCCTCTACATCAAATGGTGCGGCCCGGCTTGCTGTTGCGCGCGCGCCGGATCGTACGCTCGTCTCGAGAGTCGACGAATATCTGAACGCGGCAATGCGGGTAAAGCGTTTCGGGGGGTCAGTTCTCATCGCGCGCAACGGACACGTGCTGGTGAGCAAAGGCTACGGCATGGCGAACATCGAGGACGGTGTGCCGAACACTCCCGAAACAAAGTTTCGGCTCGGTTCAGTCACCAAGCAATTCACGTCGATGGCCGTGATGATGTTGCAGGAGCGTGGCAAACTGAGTACAAACGATCTCGCATGCAAATACGTTCCCGAGTGCCCCGCCGCATGGCAAGCAATTACGATCAGAAACTTGCTGACACATACGTCCGGCATCCCCAACTACACCGCGCTACCCGACTTCAGGAATTTTGGGCGAACACCGATGAAGCCTCAGGCAATAGTGGATCTGTTCAAGAACCAGCCGTTGGACTTTGTGCCGGGCGAGAAATACAGCTACAGCAACTCGGGCTATATCCTGTTGGGGTACATCATCGAGCGTGTCTCCGGAAAATCTTATCAGGATTTTCTTCGCGAGAACATTTTCGGGCCGCTGCATATGGTGAACAGCGGCTACGACGGCAACATGGTGCTCGCTCATCGTGCAGCAGGATATGCCAACGATCCGCAGACGGACGCGCCCGTGAATGCTGCTTACATCGACATGTCCGTTCCGTACTCAGCAGGCGCGCTTTATTCGACAGTAGGTGACTTGCTGCTGTGGGATCAGGCGCTGTACACCGAGCGCCTGATATCGCGAAAGTCGCTTGACGAGATGTTCACACCGTTCAAAGGCAACTATGCGTACGGCTGGGCCGTAGGACCGGAGCTCGATCGCCGCTCCATTTCTCACGGTGGTGATATCTATGGCTTCGCGAGCCACATCTCGCGCTTCCCGGACGATCGCGTAACAGTAATCGTGCTGACGAACCACGAAGGAGTCGCAGCCGGCTCAATCGCCCGCGACCTTGCAGCGATGGTGTTTGGCAAACCGTACAAGATTCCCGTCGCGCCGAAAATAGTTACCGTCCAGTCGAGCATTCTTGATTCGTACGTCGGGCGCTACCTGTTACAAACCACGAATCTCGATATAACGGACGAAGGGGGCAGGTTGATGTGGACCCAGGGAGGCGTTGCCGAGTCGAAGCGCCAGCTTCTTCCCACATCTGAGACGGACTTTATCCTGCAAGGTACCGAGCTGGTGATCAGGTTCGTAAAAGACGATAAGGGACAAGTAACGCAATTGATCATTCCTTCAGCGGGAAACATGACGGCCGCCAGGATCAAGTGAGCAGCAGGCTAAACAGAAACGGGCCGGGCATCGTGCGACGGCCCGGTTAGGCGCCCCGCATCATCACATAAAAAGAGCGCCCAGTCGTCGCAGCCCGGTGCACCGCGTGCGCAGAGTACCCGTTCGCGAGCGCCCACTGAAAGTTTTCACGTAGTGACAAGCGCCACTGCGACGCGACAGCCGTGGCGCCGGATTTACTGTCCATGTCGGGCGGCATCTCGAGTAATGCAACAGGGGGACGCTCGCCATCCGCCGCGAGCACATGATCACCCGGTTGAGGAAATGCGGTCATCACCGGCAACCCGTGATCGAGCGGAAGCCCGACATTCGGAGCCGGACTCTCAGCGGTAGTCACACAAACCACAAGCCGATCGGTTGGCAGCCCAAAGTGCATCGGGCTGTTCGTTACACCATACATATCCGGTACATACTCCACAACTTTGGCGCCGAGACGATTCAGGTTGAAGTACGCGTTCTTCGCCATGAGCGGATCGAATGTCCAGAAGATCCGCGCAACTTTCAGCCGCGCGAGCTCGCTGCGTTGATGCTCCTTGAGTCTCCGGCCGACACCCAGGTTCCGCGCTGTTTCGCGAACTCCGAGCATGTGCGACCAATGCGCCAGCTCTCCTTCGTGAATGCCGCTGATGCCGAAGACAAAACCCAGCAACGTCCCGTCGGCGTCGAAAGCACCCGCAGCGATTCCACCGACGTAGTCCACAATATGGAGAAGCGACGCTGGCACGACGTCCTGCTCGTCGAAGCCCCAGACCTCACGCTGCAGTTCGACGCACGCATGACAATCGTCGAGCGAGGTAACAGGACGAATGCGTATGTTGGCACCTGCCGTGGCATCGCGTAGTGCGGACCCGTTATCGTCCGACTCCGAAGTCGGTCGCGTTGCGTTCCGCCCGGCTGAAACGCTCATTTCGAGGCGGGCGCCACGTTCTTGTTCCACAGATTCCGCTTCAGAAAATCCTGCATTCGTCCGAACGTGTACAGCCAGCGGCGGTGCAGAAGCGTCTCGTGAGTGTCGTCGGGAATTACAATGAGCTCGTAGGGCACATTGTGCGTGCGCAGCAGATCAACGAGCCCAATCGTCTGCGAGAACTGAACGTTGCGATCGTCGTCTCCCTGCCAGATGAGCACAGGAGATCGCCATGAATCGATTGCCGCAATGGCCGACGACTGATAAGACACGCTGCTCGAGTCGAGCGAGCTGCCCCAGAGATGCACGCCTGCCATGTCAAATCCCGCAGCGAAAACGTCCGAGTTGCGCGCCAGCGCCTGTGCGGTGAGAACGCCACCGTACGAGAGGCCCCAGATTCCTACGCGCGCGGGGTCAACATCCGGGCGGCTCTGCAGATACTTGCCCGCTGCAAGAACGTCGCGATACTCGGCGTTGCCGCCCCCGCCAGTATTAGCTGAGGTGCGAAATGATTTTCCGTATCCGATGCCGGACCGGTAGTTAACCGACATCACGACGTACCCTTCGCTCGCAAGCCACTCGTTAACCGCATAGGCCATCGCGTAGAAATCCATGTAGTGATAGCCCAGCAACATTTGTCGAACCGGACCGCCGTGAACGAAAATAATCGCCGGCCGCTTCTCACCAGCGCGAAGATCCTTCGGCAGAAATAACTGGTTATGAAATTCGACGCCGTCGGCTGCCTTGAGCAACACCGGCACCGGCGCGACTTGAGCAGCAACAGGGAACTCGGCGGGGAGTGTCGGATAAATTATTTTCTTCGCACCACCTGCGATGGTTACGACTCCAACTGACATCGGCCGCGTGGCAGCCGACGTCAGCACGGCCACCATTTTCCCTGACGCAAGTGGCGCCGGGTACATCTCGATTTCATTGCCGGTTGTGATTTGCACGGCTGCGCCGCCTGCGGTCGGAACCTTCCAGACATGGCGGCGATCGATATCCCCGGCGTTCGTGGCGTAGAACAGCGTCCTTCCATCGGTGGAAAGTCCGAGTGTCTCGACCTGGCCGGCACCAGGCGTGAGCTCCGCCGGATTCACGGTTCCTCCCGCAGCGCTCACAGAATAAATGCGCGCCCATTCATCCGGTTCCTGCGCAAAGATGACGCTTTGATCTGCCCAGTCGATCTCGCGGATACGGGTGAACGCTTTGTCAGCCGGTTTGTTGTGCCATATCTCTCGCGCTTCGCCAGTCGATGCATCCGCAACGAAGAGTGAAACGGTAGCGCCGTTTTGAAACGCGGCGCGATAGACGCCATCCGGAGGCAGCGCCGTCGTGTCACCAGGGTTGCGGGTCGCGCGAGCTTTTGCCTGCGCGGCCGCGGCAGCGGCCGACGGCCCACCCGGATTGCCTATGCTCCCATCGCCACGCTGGGCTTGGAGGCCGAACGGCGTACCCGGCGTACGAACGAACGCGATGCGCTTACCGTCCGGAGACCACGAGGGACTGCCGTCAAAATCAACGCTTGGCGCCAGGTAAGTAAGACTTCGCATTCTCGGGTCATACACTCCGATCAACGCGTGATTTTCGCGTGTGCTGACGAACGCCAGCCTGTCTCCCGTTGGCGACCAGCGTGGCCCGCCGTTTTTCCCCCAAGCCTTGATCATCAGCTGGGCGTCGTGATCGCTCGGCTTTGGCCCGCTGTGGTGAGCCGTGTGCACGCTGTAGATCTGCCCTTCCTTTGCAAAAACCACCGTGCGGCCATCCGGAGAAAGCGTCGGCTCACCCCCTTCAGCGAGACGCCACGCGCCAACACCATCAGTGCGCGCCGTCCAGATGGCGCGCTCGGC
>JANYKY010000290.1 GCA_025357975.1 Gemmatimonadaceae bacterium | reverse complement strand
GCGCGCGCGCAACTCGCCGTTGCGAACTCGCGATACGCCGGACTTGCCCCGCGGTCTGCGGGAAGATTCGCAACCCAGACATAGTGCTCTGCTACAGTTGACAGTGGCTGCCAAGCGGCCGGAAATGTATTTTCACCCGTTGGCATCGAGGGGTAATGACATGGTGTTGAGCAAAGGTGGGCTCTGCGCACGTGCAGTGGCCCAGGGATACGGCGGTTTACTCCTTGCGGCATTCCTCCTGCTAATCGACTGTTGAGTACCACTGAATATTGAGCCAGTTTAGTTAGAGATTTTCATCGAATTTTGAGCCACGTGTAGTCACCGTCCTGTTCGAGTCCGAGCAGGAGCAACTGGAGTGATCGACGTGGCGTTATTGAGTGTGATCCGGCGTTGGCATTTTCGCGAAGGGGTATCGGTTCGCGAGATTGCACGGCGTACCAAGTTATCCCGCAACACTATTGCCAAGTACCTAGCCAACGGTGTGGTGCAGCCGCGCTATGTTCGCCGCACCAGTCCGAGCAAGCTCGATGCGTTCGCTCAACAGTTGCGCACGTGGCTGACCGATAACGCGCGGCAAGGCCGCAAGAGCCGGCGCACGGTCAAGCAGATGCACGCCTCGTTGCGACAACTGGGATTCGCCGGATCGTATGTCCGGGTGTGTGCCTTCGCACGACGCTGGCGACAGCAACAACAGGATCTTGCGCGCACCGTCGGACGCGGCGCCTTCGTGCCGTTGCGGTTTGCACCCGGCGAGGCGTTCCAGTTCGACTGGAGCGAGGACTTCGCCGTCATCGCCGGCGAGCGTGCGAAGCTGCAGATCGCGCACTTCAAGTTGAGTTACAGCCGGGCATTTGTGTTGCGCGCCTATCCGCTGCAGACGCACGAGATGTTATTCGACGCGCACAACCACGCCTTCGCCGTCTGGGGCGGCGTGCCCCGCCGCGGCATCTACGACAACATGAAGACCGCCGTGGATCGGGTGAAGTCGGGCAAGGCGCGTGAGGTCAACGCGCGCTTTGCCGCACTGACCAGCCACTATCTGTTCGAGCCACAGTTCTGCAGTCCGGCGGCCGGTTGGGAGAAGGGCCAGATCGAGAAGAACGTCCAGGATGCGCGCCGTCGTATCTGGTCGGATGCTCCCTCCTTTGCATCACTCGAAGTGCTCAACGGATGGCTACAAGAATGCTGCACCCGTTTGTGGAACGAGATTGCACATCCCGAACACAGCGCACGCACCCTCGCTTCACTGTTCGATGAGGAACGCGTGCACTTGATGCCGCTGCGCGGACCGTTCGATGGCTTTGTCGAAGTCGGCAAGCGCGTGACGCCGACCTGCCTGGTGCACTTCGAGCGCAATCGCTACAGCGTACCGGCGACCTATGCGCACCGGCCGGTCAGTGTGCGCATCTACGCCGACCGGATCGTCGTGGCCACGGAAGGTCACGTCATTGCCGAGCATGTGCGCACCTTCGATCGGTTGCACACCGGCGGACGCACGGTCTACGACTGGCGACATTACTTGAGTGTCGTGCAACGCAAACCCGGCGCGTTGCGCAACGGTGCACCGTTTGCCGATTTGCCGGACGGCTTCAAACGCCTGCAAGCCATCCTGCTCAAGCGACCCGGTGGCGATCGGGAGATGGTGGAGATCCTCGCATTGGTGCTGCATCACGATGAGCAAGCGGTACTGACCGCAGTCGAGCTCGCACTGGAGGCCGGTGTGCCGTCCAAGCCGCACGTGCTTAATCTCTTAGCGCGCCTACTCGGTGAAGCTCCGCCGGCACCGATGAGTGCACCGCCGGGGTTGGCGTTGCGCGTGGAGCCCCAGGCCAATGTGGAACGCTACGACGATCTGCGGAGAACGCGCGATGCAGCCTGACGCCCTCGTCGTAACCCTGAAGTCATTGAAGCTCCACGGCATGGCCCAGGCCTTGGGCGAACTCGCCGAGCAAGGATCGCCGGTGTATCAGAACGCACAGCCCGTGCTCAACGCACTGATCAAAGCCGAAGTCGCCGAACGTGAGGTGCGTTCCGTCGCCTATCAGAAGAAGAGCGCACGGTTCCCGGTCTATCGCGACATGGTCGGCTTCGACTTCACGCAAAGCCCGGTCGATGAGGCGCTGGTGCGGCAGCTGCACAGCGGTGACTTCATGGATCAGACCCAGAACATCGTGCTGGTCGGTGGACCCGGCACCGGCAAGACGCACCTGGCCACCGCCATCGGCGTGCATGCGATCGAACATCTACGCCGGCGCGTGCGCTTCTTCTCGACCATCGAACTTGTCAACGAACTCGAACGCGAGAAGGCGATCGGCAAATCCGGCACGCTGGCCTTGCGCCTGTTGCACACCGATTTGGTCATTCTCGATGAGCTGGGCTACTTACCCTTCAGCCAGGCCGGCGGTGCGTTGCTGTTCCACTTGCTCGGCAAACTCTACGAGCACACCAGTCTCATCATCACCACCAACTTGAGCTTTGCCGAATGGACCAGTGTGTTTGGTGATCCCAAGATGACTGCCGCCTTGCTCGATCGTCTCACGCATCGCTGCCACATCCTGGAAACGGGCAACGACAGCTATCGCTTCAAGAGCAGTTCAACACAGAATCGAAAGGAGAAGAGCCGCAAGACGACCAAAACCTGAGGCATACTGCAAAAAAAGGGTGGCTCACTTTTCAGTGAAAATCCCGGCTCACTATTCGGCGCAAATCAACAATCTCGGTTTCGGCGGTCACTGGCGCGCTCACCCGGCTCTCGATCGAGGCTTCCGTAACCGCACTGACTTGGACGAACCAGTCATTGTCGATACCGTTCTGGCTTTGCGCGAATGCGCTGTCGCTC
>JANYKY010000273.1 GCA_025357975.1 Gemmatimonadaceae bacterium | reverse complement strand
CGCGTGAGATTCCTGTACTGCAACGCTCCGACAGATGCTTCCAGCACCTGATGCAAACCGGGGCCGCCGCCGGCGTGAAATGAAACACCGAGCGAAACAAGATCGAGATGTGCCGCGCACTGAAAACAACTGGCTGAAGCGTTGCTGCCAACGTAAGTAAATGGTGCGTGCGTGTACGTGCCCGCGATGCCATACGACATATGTGCCTGGCCGCGTATTGATCTTTCGACCGCCAGGCGCACCTGAGGATTCGTCGCCTGGCCCAGTGCCCACTGGCTATTCGTGACCCCATCTGCCACGGTATTTCCATTGAAGAGACCAATGCTGCCGGTGACCCATGTCTCAGGCTCGGCGGGAATCGGTAGCCGACGCCGAGCCTGGGCACTCGCCACGGATGCACTAACTGCCAGCAGCACGAGTACAAGTAATCGTTTCACCATTGCTCCATTTGTCTTGCGGGTCGCGAGAAGCGCCCGGTAGCTTTGCATCGTGCAACAACACGACTCGAGCGAATGACCGATCCGCGCGCAACGGAGCGTCGCAATCCACGGACCGTGTCGATCGACCTCGCTACACCTCTCGAGATCGTCGATGTAATAAACACCGAAGACCGCATGGTTCCTGATGCAGTCGCTTCTCAGCGTGAGCAGATTGCGCGTGCGATCGAGATTGCGGAGGCTGCTTTCCGTGCGGGCGGACGCCTCTTTTACGTCGGTGCGGGAACTTCCGGCAGACTCGGCGTTCTCGATGCGAGTGAGTGTCCGCCGACGTTTGGAAGCGACCCCGAAATGGTGCAGGGAATAATTGCGGGCGGACTTCCGGCGCTGACACGCGCGCAGGAAGGCGCTGAGGACGTCGTCGAAAACGGGGGCCGGGAAATCGACTCGCACTCAGTCGGGAAAACCGATTTTGTAATCGGCATCGCGGCATCCGGCACGACGCCTTATGTGCACGCGGCGGTCAGGCGCGCTCACGAAAGGGGTGCAAAAACGGGAATGATCGCCTGCTCCGTCATACCAGAGGCTGTTCTGGGTTTCGTGGATGTCGCGATCGTTCCGATCGTCGGGCCGGAGGTTGTTACCGGCTCGACACGGATGAAGGCTGGAACCGCGACGAAGCTCGTGCTCAACATGATCACTACGGGAGCGATGATTCGTCTCGGCAAGACCTATGGCAATCTCATGGTCGATCTGCGTGCGACCAACGACAAGCTAAAGGATCGTAGCGAGCGCATCGTCGTCGAAGTGTGCGGTGTATCGCGTGCGGAGGCGAGAAGTCTTCTGGAAGCAGCCGACAAGAGTGTGAAAACTGCAATCGTCATGCAGAAACTCCATGTCGACAGAGACGCTGCGCTTGTCGCACTGGAGCGCGCCGGGGGAGTAGTCCGTCGCGCAATTCCGGATGCGCCGCCTCCGATCACTGACTGAGCGATGTCTGAAATGATTCTCGTCGGACTCATGTCGGGCACTTCGCTCGATGGAATAACAGCGGCAGTTGTTCGCTTCGATGAGCCGGTCACCGGCAAGGTGTCCGCTGAGCTGCTCGGTTTCACCGTTCGCGATTACACGCGCGAGCAACGAGACCGGCTAACAAAAGCGCTGACATCGGGATCACCCGCCGACTATTGCAGGCTCAATTTCGATCTCGGGGAATTGCTTGCGTCTGCAGCGAAGTTTGCAATTGCCGAAGCGGGGATCTCACGGAAAGATGTCGCAGCGATCGCGTCGCACGGACAATCGATCTGGCATGAGCCCGGCCACTCTACGTGGCAGACGGGTGAGTCTTCCGTAATTGCTGAGTTGACCGGAATCGACGTCGTCAGCGATTTCCGGGTCCGTGATATGGCGGCCGGAGGGCAGGGCGCTCCGCTCGTCCCGATGGCTGATGCAATGCTCTTTTCGTCCACGACTACCTGGCGCGCACTGCAGAATCTCGGCGGAATTGGAAATGTCACGATCGTTCCGCCGGGCGGTGACCTCAGCGGAGTTCGCGCATTCGACACGGGGCCTGGCTGCGGCGTGATCGACCGTGTCACGCGGAGCTTGCGGCCGGACCTTCCTTATGATGTGGGCGGAGGGCTCGCGTCGAAGGGCAGTCCTGCTACCAGCGTCGTCGACCGCCTGCTGACCGATCCATATTTTCGCGCCGACCCTCCGAAATCGACCGGACCGGAGCTTTTCAATCAGCAGTATGCAATCGACCTGATCGAGTCGTGTCGCGCCGCATCGGCCGATTGTTCGGACGAGGACATCATTGCAACGGCAGTCTCCCTCACTGCCCGAAGTATTGCCGACGCATACCAGAGATTTGTTGCCGAGCCAGTGAGTGAGATTTTCTGTTCGGGTGGTGGCGCCCGGAACCCGGCGCTGATGCACGCAATTACGGCCGCGCTCGCTCCAAGACGGGTGATGGATTTCGACGCCACTTTTTTTGACGGTGAAGCGAAAGAGGCCGTGGCCTTTGCATTGCTTGGATATCTCCACCTGACCGGGCGGCCGGGGAATGTTCCAACCGCAACCGGCGCGCGCGGTCCGCGCATACTGGGAAAGCGAACCCCGGCGTAGACAACGGCATAGCCGAAAAAAACTTCGGAGGCGCGGCATGGGGGATAGCTCACGCAGATCATCGATTCGCGCATTCACGCAACCGAAGATGGCAGCCCTGATCTTCCTCGGCTTCGCATCCGGACTGCCGTTCAATCTCATCGGAAATGGAAAGGCATTTCAGGCGTGGATGACCTCGTCGGGGGTGGACCTCACAAAGATCGGCCTCTTTAGTCTCGTCAGCCTTCCTTATTCTCTCAAGTTTTTGTGGGCGCCTGTGCTCGACCGATACGTGCCGCCCATACTCGGCCGGAGGCGCGGATGGCTTCTCGTCACCCAGGTTCTTCTCATCATCGCGATCGCGACGATGTCGCTG
>JANYKY010000257.1 GCA_025357975.1 Gemmatimonadaceae bacterium | reverse complement strand
CTCTTACCGCGTTGTGTCTCGTCGGGAAAATCGTCCGGCCATTTGACAGGGCGTTCGACGGTTTCGCCCGGCGTCGCCTCCATGATCAACTCTTCGATGCCTGGAATCGCCTGTCCGGATCCAAGTACGATCGGGTACGAGCTTCCTTCCTCTTCCAGTTTGTCGCCGGCGGAGATTTCGACGTTGACCATGTCGCCAAGCTCGGGCTTACCGTCCACTGGCGCCCAAGCCGCGCGCTGATCGCGAATCCGATCGATCTGCTCGCTGACGTTTTCGTCGGACACGAGCACATTGCGGCGAGTGACCCGGAATCCGGACGTTCTGGCAAGATCCACTGTCGGCCGCAGCTCAAAATGAAGCTCGAAGGTGAGCGGCTTACCTTCCTCGAACTTGAGGTCGTGGACGTGGGGCTGGGATGCCACCTTGAGATCATCTTTCTCGATGACCTCCTTGTACGCCTCGCTAACTATCGCCTCGAGCGCCTCCTGACGGATCGCCTCGGCGAACTTTTTCTTGACCATCGTCGGCGGCGCTTTTCCTGGCCGAAAGCCGGGAAGGCGGACGGACGAGGCGTAGCGCCGCGCGGCTTTGTCTTCGGCTTCCCTGACTGAATCAGGCGGCACGGAAACCTGGACGTGGCGGTCGATTCCTGACCCTTCATTCTGGGTTATATCGATCTTCATGTTCCAAATATAACAGGAGGAATAAGGCGGTCAGACCGCCTTGCCAGGATGAGCGCCAACCCCATCGCGACAATGCCGAGGATGCCTGCCCACCACAGCTGATGTCGAAAACAGATGGCGATTGGCATGACGCCGTTGATCGCATAAATCGCGAGCGGAAGTCGCGATGATGACACTTTTTGGGCGAATTGTTCTGTCGGCACGATGCTGATCATCGCGCGGGCCACAACGCTTCCAGTCAGGAACCAGCCAACCCAGTTGCTGAGTGGCATACCATAGAAGAAGCCGTCGGTGTGCCACAACCAGTGCGTCGTGGCCTTCGACATGGCGGGATCCATCGCCACGTCCCATGCCGTCAGGATCGCGCCTGCGCAGAATGCCCAGCCGGCTTTGCTGATCTCCGATTGGCGCGCTGGGAGAATCCGTCCGGTAATCGCAAGGCTCGCGTATACCATATAGAACCATGAGAGTGGAATCGGGAACGGAACGAGTCCGCCGATTCGATAGCCCAGAAGCGTGGTATACGAGTACGGGCCAAAAGGAAGCCCGGTGCTGGTGCCGATCAACTCGGCCGAGAGTGACAGGAGCGTGCCTGCCGCGAGAAGTCCAAGCGCGCGAGGCACTCCGAAGCGATAGGCCGCGTGGAAAAAAATCGCAGCTGCGCCGAGCAGCACGTAGGATGGGCCGGAGAGCATCCATCCATATCGGTAGATCGTTTGCGCAGGTTCGGTCGCAAGCCATGCTGGCGGATTGCCAGCAAGAAATGTCGTCAGGGCGACAGTCGAGAAGGCGATCAGCGCAACGTGCGCCACCAGAAGGCTTCGCGCGGCACGTTCCATCAGGCAACTCCAATCATGTCAGCTACTATTTTGCCCGAGCTCAGCACGCCCGGAATCCCGGCGCCAGGATGAGTCCCGGCGCCAGCGAAATAGAGGTTCGGAATGTCCTGGCTGCGGTTGTGTGGACGAAACCACGCCGATTGAGTGAGAATTGGTTCGACTGAAAAGGCGCTTCCAAGGTGAGAATTGAGGGTCTCCTGAAAATAGCGTGGATCTATTTGTCGCTCGGTGACAATGTGACTCGACAAGCCGGGTAGATATCTCTCTTCGAGGTAGGAGACGATTGCATTTCGATACGGGAGGGCAGCCGTCTTCCAGTCAACGTTCCCACCGAGATGTGGAACCGGGGAAAGGACGTACCATGAGTCGCATCCGGGCGGGGCAAGCGATGCATCGGTGGCGGTGGGGCGGTGAAGATAAAGCGAGAAATCCGGAGCAAGGATCTTCCGTGTGAACACGTCTTCGAGAAGCTCTCGATATCGCGGACCCATCAGTATCTCATGGTGCGCAATGTTGTCATACTTGATGTCGGTTCCGAAATACATCACGAATAGCGACATGGAGTACCGCATCGACTCGAGTTTTTTATTCGTATTGCTTTTTCGGGCGGTAGATGGAATCAAGTCGATGTATGTTCGTGCTACGTCCGAGTTCGCGACGATGCAATCGGCGGCGATCAGCGTGCCGTCGGCGATGCGAACGCCGTTAGCGCGTCGCGATGCGGAATTCACTTCAATCGCCGTCACTTCGGCGGACATTCGTACCGAGCCGCCGACGTCTGTGAAAAGCTGGACGAGTGCGTTGACGAGCGAGCCAGTGCCACCCATTGCAAACCATACTCCCCATTTCTGCTCGAGTGTGTGAATGAGCGCGTAAATCGACGTCGTCTGAAATGGATTTCCGCCCACGAGCAGTGGGTGGAAACTGAAGACCTGTCTGAGCCGCGGATCCTTTATGTACCGGTTGACGAGAGCGGCGACGCTTTTTTGTGCATCGAGGCGAAGGAGATCGGGACCAACCTTGAGCATATCCGTGAAGCGGTCGAACGGCTTGTCGATGAGGGCAAAACCAACCCTGAAGATTTCGTCTGCCGCTTTGACGAACTTCTCGTAACCCTCCACGTCAGCCGGATTGATCGCGCGAATCTGACTGACGATCGACTCGCGATCGCCGTTGTAAGAAAACACGGTGCCGTCTTCGAATCGAACATTGTAGAACGGGTCGAGTCGAACAAGCTCGAGATAGTCTGACAACTTGCGGCCCGCGAGCGTGAACAACTCTTCGATCAATGCCGGTGCCGTGATGATCGTAGGGCCCGCATCAAATACGAATCCGTCCTGCCGGAAGACGCGCGCGCGGCCACCTGCATCGTGAAGTTTCTCGACGATGGTGACGTGATGTCCCTGAGCCTGCAGTCGAATCGCGGCAGCCAGACCCCCGAAGCCGCTGCCGATCACCACAATTTTCAAGACGGAATCAGGCTGTCGACTGAGACTTGCCCTTGAATCTCCACGCATCCCAGAGGATGCCGAGGCGCGCGATATTCCCGACCGACGCCCGAGTGGAGACCGAGTCATAGTTGATATGCTCGAGAGCATCCAGGATCGCTGCGTAACCGATTGCACAGGCGACCGCGCATCGCTGTGAGTCGGGCGAGAGCATCGAGATGCCCGGCAACGAGTGCTCATACAGCGCGCGCGCCCGGGCTATCTCGAATGTCATGAGCCGGTGCCATCGCGGGTCATTCGCGATGGTCGGGTTGCCGAGGACTTCTTCGCGGTCGATGGAGAAGCGAGTGAGCTCTTCGGTGGGAAGATAGCAACGGCTGTTTCGGCCATCTTCGCCGACGTCGCGGAGGATGTTGGTGAGCTGCATTGCGACGCCGAGCGTTCGGGCGTGGCCCAGGGCGATGTTGCGCTGGCGCGAGCCTCCGGGAACGCCGAACACGTGCGCGCACATGACACCGACGGTGCTCGCGACACCTTCACAGTATCGCTCCAGATCATCCCATGTTTCGTAGATCTCTGGCTCGACATCGCGGGCGACGCCATCGAGCAGCTCGTAGAGCACGTCGCCCGGAACTGAATATTCGCGCACTGCCCAGCGGAGCTCCCTCATCACGGCGCCTTTGGGCCGGCCCTCGAGTGCTTCTGTCACGTCCCGGCGGTGACATTGAAGTTTTCGTGCAATGGCTTTGCGGTCGGGTAGCCCGCCGCTGTCAACGATGTCGTCCGCTTCCCTGCAAAATGCATAAAAGGCGAATGCCGCTCTGCGTTTTTTTGCCGGCAGAAAAAAGCTCGCGAGGGTGAAAGTTCTCGCGTGGCTGCGAACAATGCGCTCGCACTGAAGCGCGTCGGAGCGAATCATGGAAGTCATACGCTCAGCCCGTCTCCGCCGGATTGCTGCACCGGCTCAAACTCTGTCTT
>JANYKY010000251.1 GCA_025357975.1 Gemmatimonadaceae bacterium | reverse complement strand
GTTCAAGGAATCTCTCGGCAAGACGGTCGAGCGGATGCTCGATGGAGATGTCCTCGCCAGTGCAGCGGAGTCGAGTGAATATGCCGGAATGGGGCCTGAGGTAATCGAGGCAGTTGCAACGATGACTCCGGTGGGAGATACTGGAACGCGTCGGACCCTGAAAAGGTTGACTGACTGGCTTCGCAGTCGTTATGGGCTGAGAGAGATAATTCTTCCCGAAAAGTATCGGGTGGATGCAAAGCATGAAGTCGTCGTGACTTACAGCTCGTGCCTCGCTCTCCTTTATTTCAGCTCTGACGCGAGGCAGTTATCTCTATTCGACATCAGCAGTGTGCCGAGGCGATGGGCGCTGTATCAGGGCTTGCTCAATCATCCTGGAATCGGCTTGATCGCCACGCGCACCGCTGAGGGTGTACATGTCGAGAGCCGATCTGGTGCGGGTGTTATCTCGCATGGCGAAGTGAGGATTTCAGCCGGCGAGAATCCGCTCGAGCCCTTCGGAACCCAGGCATACGTCGTGAGCGCTATCGAGTCCCTCGTCATGCAGCCAAACGCCGGCGACTTTGTTCTCTTCGGCGCTTACGACGGTTACGACATCATCTCATTCGACGATCAAGTAGGCGCGCACGGATCAGCTGGAGGAGATCAGGTCTATCCGTTTTTGATTTGCCCGTCCTGGCTGAACGCAAGCGCCGCAAAAATAGAAAATGCCCGCGACATCAATCGGGTCATTCTCCGCCGGTATACGGAAGCGAGCTGACTGGCGCGCGCGATAAGGTCGCGTCCCCGACAATCGATCGGAGCTCCGCGCCCGACAGTCGCTCCGGCTCGAATTGTTCTCCCGCACGCTTCATGACACCGTGCACGACATCGACTACCGTCAGCAGTGGCGCGTCCGCCTCGGCCGTGACCTCAACTTCCCATTTTCCGCGGTCGGCACCTTTGAGTGTGAGGCGATAGCTCGCGCTGTAAACGGTGTGGCGCTCGCCAACAGGCGCGCCTGCAGCGATTACTGCGGCCCCTGTCTCCACTCCTCCCTGCCTGATCGGCGGAAAAAGGTGAATCTCTTCCACCGCCTCGGCCCCAACCTTCTCAGCGATCTCACGCAGAAATCTCTCTGTCGTCTCGATCATCGAGGCGCGGACGTGCGCGTCGTTATCTCACGTTCAACATATATACGAAGTATGTGCATGAAATCCTGGGCATTGGTTACGACGCCGAACGCCTGATGCGTCCCGCGGTCTTTCAATTTGCTGACGACGAACTCCGACGAGTCGACGCAAATGGTCGGCAGCTCGCGAAGGGATCCATCTTTTTCAGTGACGAATGCGGGCAACATGTTTCCCGTGGCAATCGCATGAAGCGCAGTGGCGACGAGAATCGCCATCGTGGCCTTCGTCGTATGCTTCTTCATCGCATCCTGTCCAGCGATGGAATCGGTTATGACTTCGGGAAGAGGTCCATCGTCGCGAATCGATCCCGTCAGCACGAAGGGAACGTCGTTCGTTACCAGCGCGTGCATGATTCCACTGGTAATGATGCCAGCCTTCACCGCCGCTGCAATCGACCCTTCCCTGCGCACCTGATTGATTGCGCGCATATGCAAGCCATGTCCGCCAACTGAGGCAACGCCCGTCTGCGTCATCCCGAGCGTAGTTCCGAAAATTGCGGCTTCGATGTCGTGAACTGCGACCGCGTTTCCCGCCAGCAGCGCGCCAACGAAATGATTCTCGATGAACCAGATCATGTCTGCGCGCGCGCGCGAATGTACGAGCGCAGGTCCCGTTACCCAGATCGGATACCCGCCCCGCTCTCTCTCGTCGAGTAGAATCCGCGCCATCATGCTGTAATCGATTGGCTTCTCGCGCGAGACTTCGCTCGTCATGAACTGAAATTCGGCGATCTCGTTGGCGTCCCCGTGAATCGCATTGGAGTGCACGTAGATGCCGTCACTTCCATCCTCAGCCTTGCCAACCGCGATCCTGTCACCGCGCATCAATCGGCGTCCTTCGCGGATCCAGAGCTGGTTCGATGCATCCAGGAGCAATGCGGCATCCATTCGGGGCTCGCGCGGCATCGTCCACTTTCCATCAACCTTCACGTAAGTCGGCAGATTTGTAGTCGAGAAGAAGCCTTCCGGGAGCACGCCATCGGCCGGAGCTTCGACAAAGTTTGCATCGGGCGCGCCAGCCAGCTTCGGCGCCGAGAAATCGGGAGTAGAAAGAATCGTCACGCCTAAAGATGTTCGAGTGGCCTACAGCAGCGCCACAGGATCACGATCGAGTGTGACTCGAAGCGCTGCAGGCACCGGGAACCGTTCCATGAAATAGCGTCCAACACGCGTCAGCTCCAACGAGTTCGGGGACTTGAGAAGTACATGCCAACGCCAGCGAGTCTTGATACGCTCGATTGGCGCCGGAGCCGGCCCGATAAGGGTTACTTCACCCCCCGCGTGCGTGAGGAGATCACGCAGCCAGTCCGCGCCGGCAGTGGCCAGAGCAGCCGTAGCGCGATCATCGGTTCCGCTGAAAACGATGTTTGCGAGCCGCAAGTTAGGCGGGTACGGTGGCTTCAACCGGCCAGCGAGCTCATCGCGGACGAACGTCTTGTAGTCATGAGCCAACGCGCATCGCACGGCGTGATGCGACGGCACTCTTGTCTGTATGAGAACAGATCCTCCTTTCGGCCCGCGCCCGGCACGCCCTGCAACCTGACTCAAGAGCTGGAAGCATCGCTCGGAGGCACGAAAATCCGGCAGATTGATTCCAACATCCGCGTCGATCACGCCGACGAGTGTCACATTCGGGAAGTCGAGACCTTTCGCGATCATCTGGGTGCCGAGCAGGATGTCCACGTCGCCGCTTCCAACGCGGTCGAGAATTTCTGCGTGAGCCCATTTCCCGCTGGTCGTGTCAACATCCATTCGGGCGATTCGCGCCGAGGGAAACCGCTCTGCGAGCAGGCGCTCGACCTGCTGCGTCCCCATGCCGCGATGCCTGGGCGTTACGCCGCCGCACCGCGCGCACGTAGACTGGAGCGGCTCCTGATGCGAGCAGTAATGACACAACAACCGCTCCGGCGCCCGGTGCACAGTGAGAGTTATGCTGCAGTTCGGGCACACAACAACATTGCCGCAGTCATTGCACTGAACGAATGCCGAATATCCCCGCCGGTTCAAAAGCAGGATGCTTTGCTCGCCTCGCATCAGCGTCGACGCGAGAGCAACATCGAGCTCATCACGAATTACCGACGAATAACCAGTTCCGGGACCGGTGCTCGTATCGGCAAGCTTTACCGCACGAAGCCGCAGATCGATCACCTCCACTCGTGGCAGCCTTCCGCCGCCAACACGCTCTGGAAGCGTCAGAAGCCTGTATTTACTGGCAAGCGCGTTTGTCCATGATTCGAGCGAAGGGGTTGCGCTGCCGAGCACGACTGTTGCGCCTTCGAGCTGCGCCCTCATGATTGCGACTTCGCGCGCATGATAGCGCGGTGTGTCTCCCTGCTTGTAACTCGACTCGTGCTCTTCGTCCACAATGATTGCGCCAAGTTTCTCGAGCGGGGCAAAGATAGCCGAGCGTGCGCCAACCGCGATTTTCTTGTCGCCTCGCTTCAGGGCAAGCCACGCATCGTAACGCTCCCCGTCGCTGAGCGCCGAATGCAGCACTGCGATCCGATCGCCGAACACTGCACGAAAGCGGTCGACAGTCTGCGGAGTCAACGCTATCTCCGGAACGAGAACGATCGCGGTTTGTCCTCTTTCATCGACGATCTCTCGAAGAAGCTCGATGTAGACGAGCGTCTTGCCGCTTCCTGTGATTCCATGAAGCAGGAATACTTCGCCTGGCCCGGCCGCTGACAGATTCGCAATCGCTGCGGCCTGCGCGCTCGTGGGCAGATGTGGCTTACCCGCCTTTGTTTCACGAAGGGCAAACGGATCTCGATCGATCTCTTTGGAATCCACCGTCACGAGGCCACGCTTCTCGAGCGCTTTCAAAACCGACGGCGAAAATGCGAGACCGCCCAGCAGGTGATCCAGCGTGCTCGTCCCGCCCAGTGATTCAAGAAGCTCGAAAACGGCTCTCTGCTGCGGAGCGCGACCGAACGCCTTATCCCGATGAATCAGCGTCGGTAGATCTTCTCTCAACCTCACTATACGATGCGTCTTGCGAACCGGTCGCGGTTGCTCAGATCCGGTGAGAGCTGCAGGAAGTGCCGTGCGCAACACCATTCCAAACGGAACGATGTAGTAGTCCGCAATCCACCGGCAGAGCGAGAGCATGCTCTCACTGAGGGCGGGAGCCGCGTCTGGAACCTCGATGACGCGCTTGGCTTTTTGCTTGAGGCCAACGCCGTCCGTTGGCCCGAGGCAAACTCCAATCTCCTTGCGGTTCCGAAACGGCACGACAACGCGAGAGCCCGCAACCGGAATACTTTCCGCTGCGGGATCGAGGGCGTAGGTGAATGTCTGGAAAAGCGGGACTGGAAGCGCAACTTCGACCAGCCGGCCGAGCTCAGAGGTCATCGGCCCGCTAGCGGGAGCCTCCGCTCGCAACCTGCTCTGCCGCTGCCGCAACTCGAATCGCTCCAATTCCCGGCATATCGGTAAGCGCGATCCGCCCATTGGCGATTTTCACCCCGTCATAAGGGTCATTCGACAGAAGTGCAGCTCCATCGAAATCGGCATGGTCGAGCAGCGGAGCCAGCTGCGCGATCGCCGATATGCCGAGGCTCGATTCGATCATGCAGCCTGCCATTACCGATAGCCCAAACGCTCTCGCCGTGTGAACGATTTTGATCGCCTCCCGCAAACTGCCGCATTTGGCAAGCTTCAGGTTCACTCCATCGACGGCGCCAGCGAGCTTCGGCACATCAGTCGAAAGGAGACATGACTCATCGGCAAAAATCGGGAGCTTCGAGCGAGCACGGACAAACCTGAAGCCTTCGATGTCGTGTTGGGCGACCGGTTGTTCGACCATCTCGACATCATTGTCAGCGAGAAAGTCGATCATCTTCACGGCGTGCGATGCGGTCCATGCTGCATTCGCGTCGACGCGCAGGCGTTTTTGCGGCGCTGCTTCGCGGACGATCCGAACAATTTCCATGTCGCGATCGGTGCCGAGCTTGACCTTGAGTATCGGGTATTCCGCGGCATCAGCGACGCGCTGCTTCAACCCCTCGTTATCGGCAATTCCAATCGTGAAGCTCGACTCGCCCGCGTCCGCCGCATCGAGGCCCCAGAGACGATATACAGAAACTCCAAGCCGCTTACCGACGATGTCATGTAACGCCGAGCTGATTGCACTCTTCGCTGAATAATTTCCTCTCAGAACGCGGTCCAGTGAGGTGTCGATTGCCTCGAGAGACCATCCGTCGGCGCTACCAAGCACCGGCGCGAACTGATCGAGCGCCGACACAACCGTCGCTACGCTTTCCCCGTAATAACGATTGGGAGCGGCTTCGCCGAAGCCTTCAATACCATCGTCATCGACTATCTTTACTATCACGTTTTCGTGTGCGGCGTACCCTCCGCGGGCAATCACGAATGGATAGCGCGTCTTGAGATTGACGATCTCGTGCGAAACTTTCAGACGCCGCTCACTGACGACGCTGTAGGCTTGGACGGTGAGAGAACGCGCGAGGTCCATGCTCCGCGAATGTCCTCAGTGGTAGGCGTTCCAGTGAGATAATCGATGAGCGCGTCGGCGAGATCGTTGCCGCGCTGATATCGATCCGCGGCGCGCTTCGCGAGGCACTTCATGACAATCGCCGAAAGCTCAGGCGGAATGCGCGAATCGACCACATCCGGTGCCGCGGCTGTTTCGGTTACATGCTTGTAGCTGATCGAGTAGCCATCAGCGCCGTCAAATGGCGGGAACCCCAGCAAGACCTCATACATCACGACACCGAGCGCGTAAAGATCGCTGCGGCCGTCGAGAAGCTTTCCTCGTGCCTGCTCAGGCGACATGTAGTGCGGCGTGCCCATGACGTTGCCGGTTCCCGTCATGCGAGCACGAAAGTGTCCGGTGGCGATTCCAAAATCCGTTACCAGTGCGTTCTCGTCTTCATCGAACAGAATGTTGTCCGGCTTGATATCGCGGTGCACAAGTCCGTGCCGGTGGGCGTAGTCCAGCGCGGTCGCGACCTGCGCAGCGATAGCAGCGGTGCGCTCTGGCGGAAACGATCTCCGGTTGTTGATCCGATCTGCCAGCGTGCCGCGGGCGAGGTAAGGCATGACGAGATACACCTGATCACCGACAGATCCGAAATCAGTGATCGCACAGATGTGAGGGTGGACCAGCTGCGCCGCGGACTCTGCCTCGCGCTTGAATCTTTCGCGCATGTCTGCGTCACGCGCGAGATGCGGATGCATGACCTTGATCACCACCGGGCAATCGAGGGGGATGTGGAGAGCATAGTAGACATTGGCCATGCCGCCCTCGCCGACCCGATGCATCACGCTATACCGGCCGCCAGTAACGTGTCG
>JANYKY010000148.1 GCA_025357975.1 Gemmatimonadaceae bacterium | reverse complement strand
ACAAGTCATCTGGCGGCGGCCGCGACGGATCTTCGAGCACGCCACCTTCGTGCGAGATGTGCCAGATGTTGCGGTCCCGCGAGTAGATCTTCTCGCGCGATGCCGTCACCGGGACATTGTGCTCGGCGGCGTACACGAGCGCATCCTCACGACTGCGGATGTCCCATTCGCGCCAAGGTGCAATAACTGGAAGGTCCGGCGCGAACGCAGCGTAAGTAAGCTCGAACCGAACCTGATCGTTTCCCTTGCCCGTACATCCATGAGCGAGCGCATCGGCGCCGACGCGACGCGCCACTTCGACCTGCCGCCTCGCAATAAGTGGACGGCCCATCGAGGTGCCGAGTAGGTATTTGCGGCCGTATATGGCTCCGGCGCGGAGTGTGGGCCAGATAAAATCTTCCACGAACTCCTGTCGCAGATCTTCTATGTAGCACTCGTCAGCCCCGGAGGCGATTGCCTTTGCCCGGACGCCTTCCAATTCGTCGCCCTGCCCGATATCGCCAGCCACGCAGACTATTTTGGCGCCGCCATAATGCTCCTTGAGCCATGGCACGATGATCGAAGTGTCGAGTCCGCCCGAATATGCGAGCGCAATTGTATTGGTCATTGTCGCCTCAAATAACTATTCATTTCAACCGTATATTTAATCATTCGGATGCTGACGGTCAATCCTGCGGGACGTCCGGACTCGCCACCATGACGGTGAAGTGGTAACGTCCGTGGAAGGAGGTGCGATGGCGAATAAGAGAGAACGGCAATCGGCGATCCTGGAGGTAATCGAAACCAGGGCCGTGAGCAGCCAGGAGGATCTGAGGAAGCTGTTGCTGCACAGAGGTTGGGATGTGACCCAGGCGACGCTCTCGAGAGACTTGCGGGAGCTGAGACTCGCCCGTGTGCCGACTCCAGAAGGAGCGCGTTACGCCGTAACCGACGGCACGATCGAGGAGAGCAGGGTGGCCCTCGAGACCCTGTTGCCCCAGTTGTTTCTGCGTATCGACGGTGTGGGCGAAATGATCGTCCTCCGCACCGTGCCGGGCGGTGCGCAGCCAATTGCTGCCGCGCTGGACGGCGAAAGCTGGCCGGATATTCTTGGTACGATCGGAGGAGATGACACCATTCTCGTCGTTTGTCGGTCCGCCCTGGCGCGCGATCGCGTCGTCAGGCGTCTCAAGGCGCTGGCCGGCGAGCCATAATAACATGCACGCTGCGCGGCCGTCGCGATTGACGACCGAGGAGTGCAAGGTTATGCATTATTTATGCATAAAGTTCCGGTCGGTGTTCTAGGGGCAAGCGGCTATGCCGGGCGTGAGCTCTGCATGCTCATCGAAGCGCATCCATCGATAGAGCTAGTCTTCGCCAGCGGCAACGGACAACGCGGCGGCACAATGCGCGCCGGTGGCCGGGAAGTAACTTTCGTCGGTGCTGAGGACGCTCCACTCGACAAGGCAGCTCTTGTTTTCAGCGCCCTTCCACACGGCGCGTCTCTCGAATGGGTCGAGCGATCCAGGAAAGCCGGAGCGAAGGTCGTCGATCTCTCCTCCGACCTGCGTATCGGAAACGGACACGCTGACGTGCCCTATGGACTCACTGAGTTAAGGCGAGCGCAGGTTGTCGGTGCAGACGTCGTTGCCAATCCCGGTTGCTATCCGACGGCGATTTTGATCGCACTTGCTCCGTTGCTCACCGCTGGCGTCATCGAGAAAGGCTCGACGATCTCCGTCAGCGCAGCCAGCGGAGTCACCGGTGCCGGGTTCACGCCGCGCCCGGAGCTCCTCTTTGCGGAGATAAGCGAAGATTTCAGGGCCTATGGCATTGGCAACGCCCACCGTCACGTAGCCGAACTGCACGCAATGCTGCGGGAGCTCGGTGCAGACCAGGACCTCATCTTCACTCCTCATCTGCTGCCGGTCGCTCGCGGTATTCTCGCCACAATAGTCATTCGACTTGAACAGCCGCTCGAAGCGCCGCTGGAGCTCTGGCGCGATGCCTACTCAAACGAGCCGTTTATCGAGCTGAGCGAGACGACTCCGTCGCTTCGCGATGTAGTACGGCGAAACATTGTCAAGATCTCCGCAGTCAACGCCGCGAATGCCAAACATCCAACGCTCATCATCACCTCCGCGATCGACAACCTGATGAAAGGCGCGGCTGGCCAAGCGGTACAGAATGCAAACCTCATGCTCGGCCTCGACGAGATCGCCGGGCTGCCTGTCTGATGATCGTCATCAAGCTTGGTGGACGAGTACAATCGCGGCCTGAGCTGGTGGCGGCTCTTGTTGCGCGATGGCATGCGAGTCCGGGCTCGATATGTATTGTCCATGGCGGCGGCGATGAGGTCTCTGCGCTTCAACGTGAGATGGGAAGAGAGCCGTCATTCATCAACGGCCGGCGCGTCACCTCCGACGAAGACATCGATTTAGTACGAATGGTCCTGTCTGGCAGTGCCAACAAAAGACTCGTTGCGAGCCTGGTCGCAGCTGGGCTGCCTGCGGTTGGGATATCGGGTGAAGACGCAGGGTCGATTGAGGCGAGACCTATCGACGTTGCTTCATTCGGCAAGTCCGGAATGCCAGTCGGCGTTCGACCAGAGCTGCTCGAATCACTGCTTTCATCCGGTTTCATGCCGGTGATATCACCCGTAGCCCGTGACATCTCGTCGGCAACCGGTGGAGCGCTAAATGTCAACGGTGACGACGCGGCCGCAGCGATCGCATCGGCTATCGGCGCCGAGCTCTGGATGATTGCTGATGTCGAGGGTGTTCTTGACGCCGAGGGGCGCGTCGTGGGCTCAGTTGACGAAGCCGGGATGGAAATTCTGGTGTCGACCGGTGTCGTCAGCGAGGGAATGCACGCAAAGCTCGAAGCAGGATTCGCAGCGATCTCCAAAGGTGCAACGGCCGTGCGGATCGCCGGAATCGATTCAGTGACGAGCGTTGGCGCGACACGAGGCACTCTTCTTCTTCCACCGGGTAAGTCATGATCGACACGATGTTGCAGGCTTCAGCAGTTGACGAAGAGAAGACGGCGTCGAGTGGTATACTGCCCACATACAAGCGCGCGCCGATGCGTTTTGTGCGTGGTGCGGGCGTCGAGTTGTTCGATGAGAGCGGCAAGGCCTACCTGGATTTTTCGAGTGGCATCGCGGTGAACGCCTTTGGTTACGGCGATGCAGGAATCAGGGAGACGATCGAGAGCGTATTGTCTACCGGGCTCGTCCATGTCTCCAATCTCTACCGAACCAGGGCCGGCGAGGATCTCGCCAACTTTCTGGTTGAGACATCCTTCGCGTCGAGCGTTTTTTTCTGCAATTCGGGAGCAGAGGCCAATGAGGGCGCCTTCAAATTTGCAAGGCGGTGGGGGAGGGCGGTCGGGACCGGCGCAAAGACCGGAATTGTCGCGTTGCGGGGCAGCTTTCATGGTCGGCTGTTTGCTTCCCTTGCTGCGACAGATCGTCCATCCTATCGGGCTCCGTTCAGGCCCCTCGCTGGTGGAATCACGATCTGCGAGCGAGATCCGACGGAGCTCGACGTTGCACTCGACCCCGAATCGGTGACCGCAGTGATTGTCGAGCCGGTGCAAGGTGAGGGCGGTGTGAGGGTAATCGATGCAGACTTGCTTGCGTACCTTCGCCGAGTGACCGAGGAGCGCGGTATCGCGCTCATTTTCGACGAGATTCAGTGCGGCCTGGGTCGGCTGGGGACGTTCCACGCCTACGAGCATTTTGGGGTTACGCCCGACATGGTCACCATGGCCAAGCCGCTTGCCGGCGGTCTTCCGATGGGCGCGATTCTCGTGGCGAAACACATTGCAGACACCATCAAGCCGGGGGATCACGGGACAACTTTTGGCGGCGGACCTTTGGTCGCGGCTGTGGCCGACCACGTTGTCAGGCGTATCGCCGACCCGGCATTTCTGGCCCGCATACGAGAGAATGGCGACTGGCTTGCCGGGCAGCTCGCAGATATCGCCAGAAAGAGCGGGCGTGTCAGGGGTATCCGCGGTCTTGGATACATGTGGGGAATCGACGTTGTCGAGCCTGCTTCGGATGTGGTCGCTCGTGGATGGGAAGCCGGCCTTCTGGTCATCACGGCCGGAGAGCACACGCTACGATTGTTGCCGCCGCTCGTCATCAGCAAGGCGGAGCTTCAGCGCGGCCTGTCGCTCCTCGAAAAAATCCTCAGCTGACGGAGAAGTTGCAGATGCGTTCAGGAAAGCCCGATCTCAAGGCTCTATGGAACGCGCTCGACGAAGCCGCTTTCGGACCGGAGCGAATTCTCAACCTGCGGGAATCGCTGCCGACAGGCGCTGAGGCGCGCCTGCGTACAGACATGTGGCTTCGGTCGCGGCAGGTAGTGAAATCACAGGAAGTCCTCGTCATTACTGGCCGCGGAAACCAGAGCCCGGGTGGCGTTGGAGTTGTCAGGAACGAGATACTCGAACTGCTGCCAGGCCTGAGACGTCAGGGTGTCGTGGAAAGCTGGAAGGAGCACACGCAGGGATCGATCGTGGTGCGGCTTGCGCCGATGAGCATGCTGCTGTCGCAAACAAAGCGGCGTCGAGATAATGGAAATCCACTGCCCGTTCAAGCGGATCCTCAGTCGTTGTCGGCACTCCACGCGGATACGCTGCAACTCCTTCGGCAGCTTGCTTCGCAAAACCTCGACGCTCTTGGCGTGAAGGATCCGGGACCGTTCGTCGAACAGGAAATGGTTCGAAACTTTTCTACGCTTGCCAACGCAATCCCGGAGGGCGAGAACAGGGAAGAAAGGCTGCGGGGGGCGATTCGGGGGGCGATAGAAGAAGCAAGCGACTGAGTGTTTCCGGCCCAGACATTGCTTAATGCATGGGTGCCCTTACAAAGACGCATGCAGACTCAAATGGTTTCCCCCCGTAGATCAAAGCTGAGCGGTGAAGACGCGACAACGCTGGGCTCCTACGGTGCACGCACGACCTGGCCTTCGAGCTTCCAGATTTATCAGCGTGGCGCTGCCTCGGACGGTTTGTCCGTTGTATTGCGCGGACATGTAATTCTTCGCAACCGCGTGCGAAACGGCCGCGGATTTGTCCCGGCCGTCATCATCCCCGGCGAGACTTTCGGAGTAGAAGGGTTGAGCTGCAACTCGGTTTACATCACCGATGCGTATGCTTCCGAGGAGACCGAGACGATTTTCATATCGGGTGCGCAGTTTCGCGCATTTGTCCGGGAAAATCCGTCTCAAGCCATAAATATCATTGGCCAGCTCATGAGCGAGCGAGCGGCGCTTCTCGAAAAGTTGCATTCAATGGCGTCGCAGAATGTCGAGCAGCGCCTGGTCGCCTCTCTCAAGCGCCTGTCGTGCGACCGGTCATTTCTCGGAGCAGATGGCAAATTGCGTCTCGAGGTGAAGCACCATCGGCTGCTGTGCGAGATGGTCGGCGCGACGAGGGAATCGATAGCGCTTGCTCTTACCCGGTTGGCGGGATCCGGAATGGCCGAGAGGAAGGGCATGGTATTTCTGTTCGCGACCCGGAACCTCACGGACCATATTAGTGACGACGGCATGGATTCCGACGGTGCAATTCCGCTCGACAGCAACTCGGTGCGATCTCAACGGACTGGATGAAGCCTGGATTTGAAAGCGATGTAAGGGAGGGCGCCGAAACAATCAATTTGCAGGAGGGGAATTCGCGAGGAGTTCTCCTCCTGCATGGTTTCGGGGATACACCACAGACGTTGAGAGGTCTGGCACTCGAGCTTCACTCTGCGGGTTTCGACATCTGTGCGCCACTCTTGCCAGGCCATGGTCGAAGCATCGCCAGTTTTCTGGCATCACGTCGCGGCGACTGGCTGAATTTTGCGCGCGCAGAGCTTGGGCGCATGAGGCAGAGATACGAAAGCGTCGCGTTGGTAGGCCTGTCGATGGGCGGAGCCCTCGCCGTCATACTTGCCGCGGAAAATCGTGATACTCCCGCGCTCGGCCTGCTCGCTCCCTACGTCGATATGGCGGCCATGCCGAAGTTCGCGGCGATGACACTCTGGGTAACCGGAGGGAATCGGGCAAGAAAATCGAATAGCCCGAACTCGATCCGTGACCCGGAAGAACGCGCAAACAATATCGGTTACGGAGTGTACAGCGGCCGGCTGCTCTACGAGCTGTGGCGGCTGACTGTGTTGGCTCGCACGTCGCTCTCGCAGATCGCAGCGCCGACCCTCATCGTGCAATCCCGAACTGATCCCCGGATCGCAAACAGGGTTGCCGAGCGCGCCTATGCGGCTCTTGGGCCGATCGAAAAGAAACTAGTCTGGATAGAAGGCACCGGGCACATCATCACGGTGGACTACGGGCGCGAACGGGTCTTCAGTGAAGTGCGTGAATGGCTCTCAGCGCACATGCCTGCCGCAACGACGGCCTGACAAAGCCAGGCCGTCGCCGCATTCAGCTCAGGTGTGTTCCTGAACGAAATCTTTCGTAGCCTCCACGGCCTGTCCCATAGCCGACCCAGCCTGATCTACGACATCAGTAGCAACACGACTCACACGCTCAGCAAGTGAGCGAGCCTGCTTGGTCACACGCTTCGCTGACTTTCTGACCGTTCTCCGAGTTGGAACTACCGCTAATTTCTGGGCTGTCTTTCTGCGGGCAGGCGCACGACGTGGCGAAGACTTGCGAGTCGCAGTTTTCTTCGACCCGGATTTTCTACCAGGGGATTTCCGTCCTGCCGATTTTTTCGCCGGAGATTTCCGTGCAGCTGAAGATTTCCCTCGTCCCGACTTCTTCGTTGCGGCCTTGCGGCCTGATCCGGACTTCTTCGACGCCCTCTTCGGCGCGCTCTTGCGGCTGCTCGAGCGCTTAGCGCTTTTCTTGCGCGCAGGCGATTTGCGAGCCGAGGATTTCCGGGCACTCTTCTTCTTCGCACCACCGCGTGACGACTTTTTGGCTGCAGCCATGTTACGAGCTCCGATGTAAGGGTTTGAGCTTCAATCATTTGCGACTTCGCGCACATACAATAACAGGTGTTATCTGCTTTCGATAAGAGCAAAGTTTGCATGACGTGAAAAAAGATTATGGCTTCATGTCAGTTCAGTACTCGGGTTTCGCCGTGCGTGAAGATCCACAAATTGCCGGATGGAAGGTTCGCGCGGGTCCACGCAGCGCGCGCGAAGGCCGGTGGCTCATCGACGGGCTCGTCTGTGAGGCGGAATGTTCCCCAGTGTGAGGCGAGCATGGTGCAACGATGGCCGGGGCGCGCCGCGGTGAGGGCGACAAGCGACTGCACCGCTTCTTCAGGACTCATGTGAACCGGTCTCATGAACCACCTGGGTTCATATGCACCGATCGGAAGGATCGCGAGATCGAAGGGCCCAAACCGCCGGGCAATGCTTTCAAACTCCGGGTGCAGTGCTGTGTCGCCAGCAAAAAAGAGGGAGAAACCTGCTACTCGCACGGTCCACCCGCACCAGAGAGTGGCGTTGCGATTCCACGGAAACCTGCCGGAAAAGTGTTGCGCCGGCGTGCAGGCGATACGCGATTCACCGGCGGTGGTTTCGTCCCACCAGTCCAGCTCACGAACGTCTCTGGCACCACGGGATCGAATAAAATCGGCGATGCCGAGCGGTGTCATCCAGGTCATTTCCGGAAAACGCGCGATCAGACTTTCAACTGTCTGACGGTCAAGGTGATCGTAGTGATCATGCGAGAGAAGCGTTATGTCGATTCGCGGCAAGTCGTCAAAGCCGACTCCCGGCGGCGCGATGCGCCTTGGTCCAGCGAATGAAACTGGTGACGCCCGATCCGACCAGATCGGATCGGTGAGGATGTTCAGGCCGCCGGCCTGAATCAGGAATGTGCTGTGCCCGATCCACGTGATTCGCGGTTCGCGCGACGAAGCGTCTGGACGCGCGCCTGCAGATGAAGTTTTTTCCGCTGGCTGCAACTCCGGCCTTCGCGAGCGCGTGAGCATCCATTTGAGCAAGCCGCGGGTGCCGTGAAGCGCCGAGCCGGGCCAGGGGTTCTGGAATCCTCCACCCGGCCGATGGTGCGACGCTGCTGCTACGTTGTTAGCGCGTTTCATGCAACCTGAAACAGAAACTTCTGCACAGGCTCAATGCCACGAGAATTCTCTGCCACTCCATCCGTAAGATCTCCGGAATTTCCCGACAACGTCGACTGGATACATGCCGGCGGAAGGTCCATCGAGCTCGCCGATCTTCGCGGGAAAATCGTCTTGCTCGATTTCTGGACCTATGGTTGAATCAACTGCATCCATGTACTCCCGCAGTTGCGGGAGCTCGAAAAGCGGTATGAATCGGAACTGGTAGTAATCGGCGTCCATAGTGGCAAATATCACGCTGAGCGTATCACGCCACGCATTCGCGATGCTTCCGTTCGCCTCGGTGCTGCACATCCAACGGTAAACGATCGCCAGTTCAGGATCTGGCGCAGCTACGCAGTCTCCGCATGGCCGACGCTTGTGGCGATCGATGCGGGGGGATACGTCGTCGGATCACACGCCGGAGAATTCACCAGCGAGATGCTCGTCCCTTTTATCGATGGCCTGGTCTCGAAAGCGCGGGCGCAAGGAATTCTGAGAAGTGACGTGTTTCGCCCGCCGGGTGAAGAGCCGACGATCAGCAGTGGAGAGCTCAAGTATCCGGGGAAAGTCACAATATCAGGGGATCGAATCGCAATTGCCGATTCCGGAAATCATCGCGTCGTTATTGGGAGACTCAGTCGTGATGGGACCTCCATGGGTATTGAAAACTCGGTTGGCGGTGGATCGCCAGGTTTCAAGGATGGCATCGACGCGAGATTCAACTCGCCACAGGGAATGACGTTCGGGAATAACATCCTCTACGTCGCGGATGCGGAAAACCATGCGATTCGAGCTATCGACTTGAGCACCGGAAACGTGTCAACGCTTGGCGGAACTGGTTATCAGATGCGAACGCGGGCGGATCAACAGGCGGGCGCGATGTCTTCACCGTGGGACGTTGCAGTTTCGGAGAACACTCTTTACGTCGCGATGGCCGGGAGTCATCAGATATGGTCGCTCGACCTGCGGACGCGTGAGGTGCGGATTCATGCCGGAACGGGTGGCGAAGATCTGCGAGATGGAGATCTGACGTCGTCGCTTCTGGCGCAGCCCATGGGTCTGGTGCACGAACGAGGAAGACTTTACTTCGCCGATTCGGAGTCGAGCGCAATTCGCTGGGCAGATACCATTGTATCCGGCGCGGTCGGAACGATAGTCGGAACAGGACTATTCGATTTCGGAGATGTCGATGCGACGGGTGACGACGTGCGGCTTCAACACGTGCAGGGCGTAGCCACTCATTCCAGTGGCAGGTTGTTGATCGCCGACTCCTATAACGACGCTCTCAAATGGGTTGAGCCTGGCTCACGCAAAGTGACGACCTGGGTGCGCGGCTTACATGAGCCGGGAGGAGTCTGTTGCGGCCCTGAGTACGCGTATGTTGCTGACACGAACGCGCATCGCATCGCAACGGTGAATTACGACACGGGCGAGGTTGCCGCCCTCAGGATAGAATAGTGGGGGCCAGAGCCGGGGCCGGCGCAGAGCGGAGGTTTTCCTCGAGGTGCTCGATCAGACGCATTCCGACAAGTGCAGAGGCAATGGGCAGAGAGCGAACGAACGCAATCGCTCGTTGAGCGTCAGTCTCGAGACCTGGATACGTGGCTTCGACAGCAGGCGGCAGGCCCCGTGTCAGCTGCGATTGCATGAGCGAAGCGCTTGCCACGACTGACACGCCGCAGTCGTTAGCCATCTCCACGAGCGGCAGATTGGTGGCGCCGTCATGCTGCATTGGCGATCGTAGGCCTTCGGTCATGGCGAGATTGATCGGCAGCTGAACGACGCGAAAATGATGATCCTTCCCGCCGACTTCGGCTGCGATTCCCAGAAGCTCAGCGAGCGACAGATAGTTCTTGTGGGCGGGAAAAACACGAAAGCCGTCCCAGGTGGCGCACCCGTAGCAGCCAATAGCTCCGTCGGAAACCAATGACTCGAGCGTCGCGAACGCACTGCGAACGGCGTCGAGGAATTGAGCGCGACTGAGCATCTTCAGCTGCTGCTCGGGGTTATGAAGGTAGAAAATATCGATGCAATCCACGCCGATGTTTGCCCGGCTTCTATTTACCTGATCGGTGAGAAACAGGGGCTTGAGGCAATGGCCGCCAACAACTTCCGCGGGCGACATAATGCCGGGCTCGAAATATTCAGTCTTCAGGTACGACCGGTATGCATCGGGTGTAGCGGGTGGCGTCCCGACGAGCGGGATGTAACCCCCTTTCGTGGATACGACTATCTCCTCGCGAGCAGCGGCTCCGGAGTGCAGCGCTTTTCTCAGTGCACTGCCAACGGCTTTCTCCGAACGCTGGCAACGGTAGTTGATCGCTGTATCGAGAAGGTTGATGCCGCTGCCAATTCCCGCCGCGAGAACAGTCGCATAACGCTCATCTTCAGCGTCCTCGCATTCGCCCAGGTAAGTGCCCATTCCGATGGAGGAAACGGTGAGGCCCGAGGCGGTCT
>JANYKY010000132.1 GCA_025357975.1 Gemmatimonadaceae bacterium | reverse complement strand
GTCTCGAGATCTTTGGGAGACGCCGAAGCGCCGATGCCCTGTGTCGTCGGAGTGATAATGGGTCCGACGTGAACGGCCTTCCCGCTGAGCTTCTTGTTGAGATCGATGAAATTGAACGAGCCGACGCCGCCGAGGCCGACGACCTGGGAGGCGAGTGCGGCGGACATGTAGTCCTTGTCCTCGGCCAGCGACGTTCCGCCGGGGCTGGACGCTGACATGATGACCTCATCGGCCTTGAAATCGGTCGGCTTGACGATGACGCGAGCGCCATTCGAAAGCTTCCACTCAATAGCGCCAATCGAGGGCAGTGGCTTCGACGAAACGATCGAACCCGCAGCAGGCGGCCTGGTGATAAGCGCATCGGTAGAAAGCGTCTCAGTCCATGCTGATACCTGCGTCTTGTTGGCTCTGCCGAATGCGGCAAGAATACCGGCGCTCGTTGGCAGCACGACGCCCGCTTTCACCGGTGACTCTGCGATGATCACGCGGTTCTCGTCTGTTATCCAGCTGCTTGCGAGCTTGTTTACGTCGGCGAGAGTGATCGTTGGCGCAAGCTCCTGCGCGATCTCGTATTCGTACCCTATTCCGGGAATTGCCTCGCCGCGCAGATAGTTGCCGATGTACTCCTGGACAAATGATCCGGACTGAGTCTTGTCTCGCTCGGTATAGCTGCGTTCGTAGGCACGGAGAAGATTTTGCCGCGCGCGGTCGAGCTCAGACTGCAGAAAGCCGTACTTGTCGACGCGATTAGCCTCGACCAGAAGTGCCTGGGTGCCGACTTCGATTCCGCCGTCCTTCACTTCGGCGCCAAGAGTGAATGCCTCGGTGCTGCGCGCAAAGAATGCATCCTTCGAAGCTGACGCACCGAGGAATGGAGCACCGGGCTTCTGTGTGATTTCCGTAAAGCGATCATTGAGCATCGTCAGATACAGGCGCTCGATGAGGTTGCGCCGGTAGTCAGCCACCGTCCGGGTTGGTGACACCGGCATCTTGTAAATGAGGTTGACGCTCGAGCTGGTGGCTTCCTTGTCACTGGCGATCGCAACGAGCGGGAGCTTGTTCGCTGGTACGTCGTACACGGGGCGCTTTGGCGCGTTCGCGGCCGGCGCGGGGATCGCACCGAAACGCGTACGGATTTCCTTTTCTATTGCGTTCGGATCGAAATCGCCGACTGCGATCACCGCCATCAGGTCAGGGCGATACCAGTCGTTGTAAAACTGGTGAAGCTTGGCCGGTGTAGCGGCCATGATGCTCGCTTCATTGCCAATCGGAAGACGCTCGGCATAACGCGAGCCCTTGAAAGCGATGGGCAACCACTGCTGAAGCATGCGTTCACCAGCCCCTCTACCGCCTCTCCATTCTTCGCGAACGACGCCTCGCTCATTGGCCACTTCGGTGGGATCGAGCGTCTGTCCGTGTGCCCAGTCCTCGAGGATAGTGAAGGCTTGATCGACTATTCGGGCAGTGTCAGTTGGGATGGGCAGGATGTAAACAGTCTCGTCGAAGCTCGTATACGCGTTGAGGTCGGCTCCAAACCGCACTCCGATCGATTCGAGATATTTGATGAGATCGTTCTTCGCGAAATGGGTCGTCCCATTGAAAGCCGTATGCTCGAGCATGTGGGCCATGCCGAGCTGGTTTGGGGATTCGAGGACCGAGCCGGCGTTGACGACCAGGCGAAGCTCGGCTCGCTTCTCCGGTTTCGCGTTCTGACGGATGTAGTAGCGAAGTCCGTTTGGCAACGATCCGATCCGGACTTTCGGGTCGATTGGCAGCGTTGCGGAGAGCGGCGTCAGGGACGGGCGGGCGACAGCGGTCTGCTGGGCGACTGCAGGGAGTGCGGTCAGTAGCATTGCCGCCGCTGCAAGGACTTTCAGTGACATGAACGTTGGGTAAAAGAGGCGGGTGCGTGGGACGCAGCCGCGTGGAAACATCTATTTCAATCTCCAATTATACAGCAAACCGGTTATCACCGATCCACCGCGGATGTTAGCGTTTTGTCGGCTTTGCGGTTCGTGGGCGGCGTCGGAAAGACGGATATCTGCGTTGGTCTGTCGGGCTGAGATCGGTGTGGTGGTCGGACGCGAGAGTTGTCTCCCTCACTGCGCTTATGCTCGCAGTCTACGGAGCCCGGCTGAACGCTGCGCTTTCTTCCAGACAGCTTCGCGTTCAAACCGCGCCGGTCTCCTCGCTGCTCCGCGCGCTTGTGCGGGAGACACTCTCGCGTCCTCCCCGAGCCTTCTCTGTCGTGACCTTCCCACTTTCAGCCGGCTACACCCCGTCGGGCCAACATCACGGGAAAACCTGGAACAGGCTCAACCAGCGACCGACTTTCACCCGGGGTCTGCGTTCTTTTTGTTCTTGAATTCAATCACTCCGGACGAGGCCTGCGCCCGCTTTTTTTGTTTCGGGAAGACCGAAGGGCTATTCGACCCGCTTCTCTACCGCAATCGTGTAGTGGCCGGCAAGCGCGGCAACGGCGCCGATCGCCACCCACAACGGAATCAGAACAACGCTGGCGACACCGATGGTCAATGGAAACTCCATGAGCACGTGCCCGGTATCGTTCTTGATGGTAATCCGGCGTGCGTTGCCTTCCTTGACGATCTGTTTGACCTTCTGAAGCAGCTGGTCGCCGGAGACTTTATGCTCTTCGGTATGGGCCTGAGATGGATTCGGATTCGTCATGGGGAGATTGTTGGGGTTCGAGATCACTACGCGAGCCTCCACGGGAAAGTGACACGTCAATCGAGCGCCGGAGGCACTCCGGCCACGCTGAGGGGTACGTACAAACATGATAATATCATTTCTTCTACAGTTGCACTTGGCCACCACAATGGTGGCGGCGCCCCTTCCCGCATTGCGCGCCCACGGGCGCGAGCCCGCCGCAGACCCGTGCGATGCCTCGCTATGGAAGAGAGTCTACAACCCGACTCGGCTTACGCAGGTCAAATCCTGCATTGTGGCGACTGGTGTTATTGAAGAGTCGAGCGTCGATCCGGATGGTGACCAGCACTTTCTGATGAAACTCGATGCTGACGGGAGTGGATTGGTGAACAAGCGAAATATCAAGAAGAAGAAGGGCGACCTCGTTGTCGAGATCGTGTGCGCCAACCCGGTGAAATTGAAGAAGGTGGCCACCACCTGCGAGGGCTTCAAGAATACTGTGATGATTCCATCAGTCGGTGCGCATGTGCGAGTGACGGGCACTTATGTCATCGATGGGCACAACGGCTGGGCTGAAATTCATCCGGCCTCGCGAATAGAAGCAATCAGGTAAGACCTTAACGCATCGACACGGTGGCCTCTCCGGCCACCATTTGTTTCTGGATTTCGGTGGACGCGCTTCTGGTGTCTACGCTTCGATCGTGACCGGTGGAACCGTGGACTGCAACGGGCACGGAACTCATGTTGCCGGAACAATCGGCGGTGCGCGCTGGGGAGTAGCAAAGCAGGTGAACCTGTACGCAGTGCGCGTACTTGACTGCACGGGCTCCGGGACAACTTCGGGCGTGATTGCCGGAATCGACTGTGTCACCGCGAATGCAATCAAGCCGGCTGTCGCGAACATGAGCCTCGGCGGGGGCGCGTCTTCAGCAATGGATCTGGCATTACAGAACTCGATCGCCGCGGGAATCACTTCCGGAGTTGCCGCCGGGAACAGCAATGCCGATGCTCGTGCGACTTCTCCGGCGCGCGTTCCCGAAGCCATCACCGTAGCAGCAAGCACGATCGCTGATGGCCGTGCTCCTTTCTCCAATTTCGGAACGTGCCTCGATGTCTTTGCCCCTGGCGTGAACGTAACATCCGCGTATTTCAACTCTGATACGGATTCTGCGACGATGAGCGGTACTTCGATGGCATCGCCGCACGTTGCCGGGGTCGCGGCGCTCTATCTCCAATCCAATCCGACCGCACTTCCAGCTGCCGTTGCTTCAGCAATAACGGGAGGCGCAACTCAAAACGTCATTGCGAGTGCCGGCACCGGGTCGCCGAACCGACTGCTTTTTGCAGGCGTCTCGACAGTGGCAGTAGCACCACCACCGCCGCCGACCAGCACTCCTCCGGTCGCAAACTTCACCTCGAGCTGTGTGTCCTATACCTGCAGCCTCGACGGATCGAGCTCTACCGGCACGGGTCTTCAATACAGCTGGGACCTTGGCAAGACTCCCGGGCGTTACACGACGGGTGCGACCGTGGGAGTCACCTATTCAAACGACGCGTTGCAGAGAACCGTGGTTCTGACCGTCACTGACAACGCAGGTAGAACGGCTTCCATAACGAAGGTTATGGATGTGAATGCCACGGCGCCGCCGCCGGCCAGTAACGCGCCGGTTGCCAACTTCACCTGGAGCTGTGCGTCGTATACGTGCAGCCTTGATGGATCGAGCTCGACCGGAACGGGTCTTCAATACAGCTGGGATCTTGGCAAGACTCCCGCACGCTGCGCGACGGGTGTGACTGTGGGAGTTACCTATCCAAACGATGCGTTGCAGAGGACGGTGGTTTTGACCGTGACTGACAACACTGGGAGAACAGCGGTATTACCAAGATCCTTTCGGTGCAGTAGCTAAAAAAGGGGCTTCGGGTAGTTAGCATATCGTCTTAGATTTACGGCGTAAGCTGACCGATCCGGTAGCTCAGCTGGTAGAGCAACGGACTTTTAATCCGTAGGTCGTGGGTTCGAAACCCACCCGGGTCATTTCAGGTCTACATGCCTTCTACGATTGCTTTAAATCGAGGAGTATCGCGAAGAGAATCGAAATCCGGGTCATGCACGAGCCAGTCCTTGTGCCCGTACCCTTTATCGACTGCGTGCTCGAGGGAGTCCAGTGCCTCGTCGGTGCGTCCCAGATTGGCGTAGGTGCAGGCGACATTGTAGAGAAGCTGCGGATCGTCTGGATCTATCTTCACAGACGTTCGCAAGAATTCGATCGCCCTCTCTGGCTGGTTCAAAACGAGTAACGCCGCACCGAGATTCCAGGCGCGCGCGTCGTCCGGATTCAGCTCCAGCCGGTCCTCTATGAGCAGCAGCGCCCGGCGGTTCGCCGCCTCCCACTCAGCGGTCTCGCCGAGAATTTTGTGGGCTTGGCCGAGAAAAATTACCGCCTGAAAGTCGTCCGGACGGAGCGCGGACGCGACCTGAAAAAACTTTACCGCTTCGGCGTTCCGCCCCTGCGCAAGGCAGGCGCGACCCCAGAAATACTGGGCCTCGAACAATTTTGGATCGAGTTGCGTTGCCGTCGCGAACTCTCTCTCTGCATCGCTGTAGTTCTTGCTCAGGGAGAATGCGATTCCGCGTGATAGATGCGCTTCAGCCAGGCCCGGGGCGAGCTGAAGGGCGGTGTTGCTGGCGCTCTCTGCCTGCTTGAGATTCGATTCGCGCGCGTCGAACATCATGTAGAGAAGGGAGCAGCAGTCGGCAATCCCGGCGTGCGCGAGGGCGTAGTTCGGATCCAGCTCGATCGCTCGCTTGAACATCTGCCGGCCGTACTCGAGACTCTTGCGACGAAACTCGAAGAATTGTCTGCCACGCAGGTAGAACTCGTAAGCCTGGAGATTGTCAGTGCGCGAGCTCTCGATCGCTTTTTTCTCTCCCTCGCTCAGAATCACCCTCAGCGCCTTGACGATTGCCTGCGATATGTCGTCCTGGATTGCGAAAACGTCTTCCATCTCGCGGTCGTATCGCTCGGACCAGAGGTGGTAGCCGTCGGCAACGTTCACAAGCTGAGCTGTGATGCGAAGGCGGTTACCCATCTTTCGAACGCTTCCCTCGAGAACCGTCGAGACCCTGAGCTTGCGGCCTATCTCATTGATGTCCTCGTTCTTTCCCTTGAACGCGAATGACGAAGTGCGTGACGCAACACGAAGCGACTGAATTTTAGTCAGAGCGTTGATGATCTCCTCGGC
>JANYKY010000092.1 GCA_025357975.1 Gemmatimonadaceae bacterium | reverse complement strand
ATCTTCACCTCAACCACCGACCTGCGTCGCAAGCTCATGCACTACATCCGCGCGCACAACAAGAACTGCCATCCGTTTCGATGGAGCTACTCTGATCCATCCCGCCGCATCCGTGTCCCCGCTAAATCAGTTACAGTCCACTAGTTCTGGCTTATTCATGAAAGTCGATCTTCCAGTCTCAGCCGTAGTCGGTCTGGTTCTGTTCACGGTGCACCCGAGTGTCTGCAGCCCCCAGTCAGGGCACGAAAGCGCGCGCGACAGCGTTGCCGCTTCGCCCTATCTGCCGCTCGGCGATGCTGCTTACGCGCTTATCGATGCGCTGCAAACCCGGGGTGCACTGAGTTCCGTGTCGATGCTCGAGCGGCCTTACACGATCCGTCAGATCGACCGCGCTATCGAATCCGATTCGTTGCTCGACTCGGTGAAGCTGGCGACGGAGGTGCATCTCACGCGAATGCTCAACAGGTATCGGCCTCGGACTATCGCTGATTCTACGACAGGTCTGCGAGTGCTCGTCAACGGCGAGGTTTACGCCACGGCACAGAGTTCAGGGCGGCGCGAGCTCATGCTCGGCGACTCTGGCAGCGGCATTTATCCCGGGGTTCTTGCTCGTTTTTTCGTGCAGGGCGGGCCCTGGATCACAGCCGTTCGTATCGACGGAGACAGCAGGCTCAAGCACGATCCCGAGTTCACGGGAAGGGTTGATAAAAAGATTGCCGGCCGAATGGAGGACGCGTATGTCGCCGGCCAGTGGCGCTTTGGAGAGGTATTCTTTGGTCGTCTCGGACGCAACTGGGGCCCGCCCTTTGTCGACGGACTACTCCTGGGGCATTACGCGTACAGCTACGATCATGTCGCGTTGACTCTCGGGGTTCCGCGCCTTCACCTTACGACAATCGCCGCGCGTCTAGATGACCGGCAGATCTCAGTCGACACAGTGGCGCAGAGATACTTTTCGATTCACCGGCTTTCGGGGCACTGGAGGGAGCTCGAGGTAGCGGTGAGCGAGGCAATTATTTACGGGGGACGAGGCCGTGGGTTCGAGCCCAAGTGGTTAAACCCCGTCAACGGCTTCTACCTGTCACAGCTCAACGAATCGCCGAACCTTAATGGCAGCTCCGGTAGTGATGGCAACATGAGCTACGGTGCCGAAGCTTCAATGCGTACCGCGCGATTCGGGATACTGAGTGGGCAATTTCAGCTTGACGACATTGCAGTGAATAGCTGTGATTCGTTCTGCAAGAAACCGCCGAGCTACGGAGTTACGCTCGGCGCCGATGGGATCGGAATTCCGGGCGGCGAACGCGTCGGCGACCCGAGGGCATACGTGTGGTACACGCGGGTTACGAATCTCGCTTATCGCAACGCAACGTCATTCGAGCAGTACATGGTGAACAATATTGGCCTGGGGCGTGGTTTTTCCGATTACGATGAATATCGAATCGGTTTCGCCGAAATTTTTGCATCGAGCCTTCCGGTGAAAGCGTATCTCGCAGAGAGACGACAGGGAGAAGGGGATTACAGAATTCCTCAACCGCCGCCATCGCAATTTTCAGTGACGCCAACGTTCCTGAGCGGTATCATCGAACACGTGTCGAGAATCGGCGTCTCGGGCGCCGGAATTCTATCAAATGGATTTGGGTTCGACGCGGACATTGGATACAATCGCACCCGAAACGCCGATCACGTGCCCGGGCGCAGCCGGAACGGACTTGAAGCGAGGTTGGTGATCTCGCTTCAGCTGCCGTGGATCTTGGCGCGTGACATCTCTTTGGCCGATTAGAATAGGCGGTCCGATGTGACTGATGCCGGTGTAATGCGGCGAATGCAGCTGGGCAAGGCCGTGGCGTGGGCGCAGCCATCGCGGCATCGTCAACCATTTTCGTGAGCCTGGTAACGCATGTCCTTGCCCCGCGACTTCTGCAGCATTATGAGAATCTGCCCGCTCTCGAGACCATTCCCCGGCTTACCGTCAATTCGAAGGGCGTCTCTGCGGATCCGGTAAATGTCGCGCTAGTCGGAAGTGAGACAGAGATTCGCGCGGCCCTGCGCGATGCGGCTTGGGCGGCGGCGGATTCCCTCTCCCGTCGATCCGAATTTGCCATTGCGAGACGAACCGCTTCAAGCTTGAACTCCTTGCTGAACTCGCGCCGCTCTCTCTTTGCGCTCCGTTCTCGATTCTCTGTTCGACCCTTTCCCACCAGACACGTCCCGGCTCCGCATATTATGCAAAGCTATTTGGGTGTCCATCAAACCGGGTGACTTCCAACTTGCTGCGTTAGGTACGGCGCTTTTCGTGACGGCTCGCTGGGTAAATCAGAGTGGACCTTCCTCAGGTCTGGCGCGAGTTGCGCTTTACCTCGCCCTATCAGTGGCACTCGTGCTATGGCTTCTTGCGCTTGTGTTTCCATTCATGTAAACGCGACGGGTTCCTCTGAAGCGAGGCGGCTCTTGCTTTCTTTCTGTAAGACACGCCTTCGAGCAACAAGGTCATTATAACCGTCTCGTGAGCTGCATACCTCCGGTTGCCGCTCTGCGTTCGGGCACTAATTCGCGGGAGGTACCTAACGCGTGCCTCGGCGGGACGGTACATACATGTCTGGTGTGTCTTCAAAACACGGTGCTCGCGCGGCGCGACGCATTACATATTGAACCTGAGCAGAGTTGACGATGCCATTGCGAATTATTGCTCAGCAGCTCTCGCACCCTACCGGATTTCTCGGCCGCGTCATGGGCCGGCTGATGAATCGGAACAATGCGAAGATGAATGCATTCGCTGTAGACCTCCTCAACCTGACGCCTATCGATCGAGTGCTCGACGTCGGCTTCGGCGGCGGTAACACGCTTCCTTCCCTGATCGCGCAGGCGGAATTTGTCGCCGGGATCGATCGCTCACAGATCATGATACGGCAGGCCAAAGCGCGGTATGCCGACGCCATAGCAGCGGGACGCGCTGAATTCCGCCACGGGACTGTCGAGGCCCTGCCTTTCGAAGCTGCGTCGTTCGACAAAATCATTACAGTCAACACGATCTACTTCTGGCGGTCACTCGAAGCCGGTTTCGCGGAGGCTCATCGGGTACTCCGGCCCGGTGGATGTGCAGTCGTTGGCTTCCTTCCGAAATCGCACATGGATCGGATGGGCATGCCGACTGACATTTTCACTGCTCGTGCGCTTGAAGAGGTTGTGTCGGCTCTCGAGAACACAAAGTTCGTCGACATCCGCATGGAACGGCCGCAGCCAACGACGTCGTGGAATATCGTCATTGCGCGCCGCCGACTTACCGATTCGTAAAGCTCATAGCTAAGCGACGCAGAGAGCCTCTGGAAGTCGCGAAAGATCAGTGAGTATACGTTCCAAATGCGAACGAGCTGCTTCTACACGACCGAAATTAGCCAAGACACTGTACTCGACGTGCAAAACAGACGAGTTCTATCGGCAACCCGAGGCGATCTCGGGATCTATCGAAAGGATAAAGCACGCATCGTATCTCACGGAGTAGCAAAGCGCGACATTCTATGCGGAAACGCTGCTTGATTTCTGCGCCTCGGCGAACGAGCATGCTGTCGAAGATCGACTGTCTTGGTTGATCATAGGACGAGATCACCTATGTTCAATCCGTTTTTTGGCACCCACTAGGGAAACCTGCATTGAAAAACCTGCCGTGAAGTGACGTCCTCGAACCGTCACTCCTGGGCCATGAGGAGCAGAAAGAGAGGCGCTTCACTCGAGGCAATCAAGGAGCAGCTCGGCCAGGCGGCTGTCCCCGCCACGCCAATGCAGACAGCGCCCATGATCCATCAGCTGGTTCGGGATAAAAATTCGCGTTGAACTGGCTTTCTGTCGTTCGGCGCTGACGCCATCGGCTTGGGATGCAGCGTCAATCCACTCAGTGCACAGCAAAGCTCTCCGCTGTCTGAAACCGGTTGTCCGGATCTTTGCGAGCGCGTCGCTCGACAATCCGCAGCAACGCGTCGGGAATATCCGGCCGAATCGACGCGAGTGGCGCCGGCTCTTGATCTCGGATGGCCGCAAAATTTTGCTCATCGGTGTCCCCACTAAACGGGCGTTGGCCTGCCAGGATTTCATACAGGAGAACGCCGAGGCTCCAAGTGTCTGTGCGCGCGTCGACATTCCGTTTGCGCGTTTGTTCCGGACTCATGTAAGCAACCGTCCCGGCAGCTGAATCAATGTCGTCTTCGTTGTCGCTTATCAGCTTCGCAATTCCAAAATCGAGAAGCTTTGCCGTTCCAGTGGGTATGAGCACCACGTTCGCCGGCTTCACGTCGCGATGAATGATTCCGGCCCTATGCGCCGCAGTGAGCGCGTCGGCGATTTGCTTCGCGATCTCCACCGATTGCGCTACGGGTAATGGACCATTCCGATGTTTGTGTTTGAGGGTTTTTCCGTCATACCATGCCATGGCAATGAATCGTTGTCCATTGCCGAGATCCGCGCTATCGTGCACGACCCCAATGTTCGGATGGTCGAGCGACGATGCTGATCGCGCTTCGGCGAGAAGTCTTGCACGTGCCGCAGGGTTCGATGCCTGGCGATGAGGGAGAAACTTGAGGGCTACGGTGCGCCCCGAGCCGCGTATCGCGCGCTTTGTACACAACGCCCATTCCTCCGCGTCCAATTCGCTCGATGAGCTCGTACTGAAGGATCTTTTCGCCAACCGACGCGACATCCTGATCCGCGAATTCGATGGCATGAATGGCGGGCCCGATCATCTCTTCCGCTAGTAATGGCTGCTATGATCATTCAAGATCTACACGCTTTTCGGTCAAATCAGCCCATTGAACTGAACCGATTGTATTCTTTAACCGTCCTTCATCTCTCGATAGAGCCATGCGCGTGCGAGCGACGAGTCACGTTTTACCGTGGCCACGGAGACGTCGAGTGCGGTTGCGGTGTCTTCTATTGTAAGTCCGCCAAAGAAACGACACTCGACGACGGAGGCCAGTCTCGCATCCATCTTTTCCAGTCGGCCCAGCGCCTCATCAAGCTCCGCCAGTGTATCGGTTTGCTCAACGGAAAAGCCGGCCTGCGCTCCGTCGCTGAGCAGGTCGAGCGACGCCTTCGGCGCACTCCCGCCGCGTTTCGCGGCGCGCTGATCCCTCGCGTAGTTGCAGAGAATCTGACGCATGGCCATTGATGCAACCCTGAGAAAATGGGCTCGGCTCCGTGCGCCAAGCTGATTCACGTCTACGAGTTTGAGGTAGGCTTCATGAACCAGCGCAGTAGTGCCGAGGGTGACGTCGCCATTCCAGCCCCGGCGCCGCCGATGAGCGACCGCTCTGAGCTCATCGTACACAATCGGGAAGAGAGCCGCGAGCGCGTTGCGATCGCCGTTCTCAAAATCATGAAGCAATCGGGTAATGGTGCCGGTGTCAGTTGTTTCTTCACTCATCGCCAATAATTGTGGCGCCGATCGAGAGAAGGCGGAAGGGAAGGTTGGCGGCGGAAGCGCGTTCCTGTCAGTACGGCACGCTGAAGCGCGGTGACTGCGATGCTGGCCGATCGTCCAAACACTGAAAACTTGCTCGAGTCGCTGCATGGCTTATCCAGGATCTAGCTGAAGAACGACTCGCCGGATCGCTCTGCTATTCTCTGGCCGAAGGAACCATTTCCGCTGTCCCAACCTTGAGAGACTTCAACAACTCCACAGTTTTCCTCAAGCGCCAGCGGCACTGATTGTCTGCGCGCGTGGATTACGAAGCTTCCTCTTTGAGCCGATTCGGTTGAATTCCGTGTAACCGCAGGTACAAGGGAATTTCACGCGAATTGAGGAAATGTGGATGCGAATCCGAAAATGTATATGCGCGTGCAATCTCATCGGCAACGCTATCCTTCTCACTGCCTGCTCGACGGATACAGCACCAGCCACTCCAGATGCCGTCGTTTCTAGACGCGGCTTCGTTTGGTCTTCCAAAATGGGACTGGAGGTCATCCCGGTTCCAAATGGTGCGATGAGCATGAACGTCACCGCCATGAATAACGACGGGCAGGTTGCGGGCTACGTGACGCTTGGAGGTGACCACGCGTTCATATGGTCACCGTCCGGGGGATACACCGCAATCGGGAGTCTCGTCGGTCCGGACGGTATTTCCTGGGCATTGTCGATAACTGATGCCGGTGACGTGACTGGCCTGAGCGAGGGTCCGCACACCGACTTGTACGGCGGTCCCAGGTGCTGTGAACTTAACGACGCATTTACGTGGAACGCACAGTCCGGCATAAAGCCAATCCCCATGGTGACGCGTTCTCCCGAATTCCGGCCGATCGACGCCGGCGGGAAATTGAGGCTGCCCGCGGGGTCAAATTGCGTTGACCTCATCGTTGGTACCAATGCGAGGGGGCAGGCCATTGGCTACGCTGGAACGACGGACAGCAACGGCTGTCGAGGCACGAACGCACTGCTGTGGGAAGCCGACGGTCAATTCGTCGTAATCGGTCAATCCGAAACTCGGACCACGTTCCACACCTCCCTGGGCGCTTTGAACAATCGCGGTGAGGTAGTTGGCTCCAGTGATGGCGTGGGATTCAAGTGGACGGCAACGGGCGGAATGGTCCGAATTCCAATGGCAAACACCAGTGTGAATGTCATCAACGATAATGGGGACGCGGCGGGGGCTGTCGGGACCGGTGAACACCTAACGCCTCTTGTATGGCTGGCATCGGGAGAGATAAAAATTCTTCAGATGCCCCCTGGTGCCAGGTACTCATTTCCTGTTGCCATCAACAATAACGGCGTCGTTGCCGGGAGCTTTGAATGACTCTGACTCCGAGCGCGCGAAACGAAAATGAGCGGACGAACCGCAGCAAGTACGCAGGGTGATCTATGACCCTCGCCGCGCTCTTGAGCAAAAACAGCGCATCCTCGAAAGCACGACGCTGATGAGTCTGAATCCTATAGAAAGCTGAGTAATCTTTGATGCGAGCGCGAGCAAAGCATCCTATGCTGTCCGTCGCACTCGCGAGCAAAACATCCTATGCTGTCCGTCGCACTTCAGAACGAAACAAACACGCCTCAATGCTGACACGGCGCACTTGGGACGAACGATGGGTCCAGTAAACGCAGGAGTTCTGGTCGTCGCTTTTGTGGCGGTTGTATCCGGATGCAAGTCGGATTCGCCTCTCGAGCCACTGCACCGCGCCGCGACTATCAACGCGCCAAGTACCGTGGATCTTTCGGGCGTAGTTGGAACCACTGCCGCCTCAGCGCCTGCAGTGCGCGTCACGGACAAACGCGGAAGCCCCGTCTCTGGCGTCGAGGTCGCTTTCACCGTCACTGGGGGAAGTGGCTCCGTAAATCCGTCAAGCGTGACAACAGATGCGGACGGTCGAGCGAC
>JANYKY010000090.1 GCA_025357975.1 Gemmatimonadaceae bacterium | reverse complement strand
TCGCACTTGCAACAGCCGGCGCGATCGTTCTTTTGCTTATCGGGCGACTGATAAGGCGTACTTAGCCGGACCTTTCTGGCCGCGGGTTGACTGCTAATCGGTGTTTGTTCGGCTGTCGTAACCCGGTAGATTCAGTAAGTGAAAGAGAGCATCATCGTTCGCGGCGCCCGCCAGAATAATCTCAAGGGATTCAACCTCGAGATTCCGCGACGCACTTTCACCGTCATTACCGGCCCGTCAGGTTCGGGCAAGTCTTCGCTTGCCTTCGATACTATATATGCGGAGGGCCAGCGAAGGTATGTGGAGTCGCTTTCCGCCAATGCGAGGCAGTTCCTCGATCGCATGGAGAAGCCCGACGTCGATTCGGTGGAAGGGCTCTCCCCGGCAGTCGCGATTGAACAGCGAAATCCTACTAAAACGTCGCGGTCAACCGTCGGTACCGCCACCGAGATCTACGACTACCTGCGCCTCTTGTGGGCGCGTATCGGCCACACGCACTGCCCGGTTTGTGCGCGGGAGATCAAGCCCGATACGGTACAGTCGGTGGCAGACACAATTCTTCGCCTCCCTTCCGGCAGCCGGTTTTACGTGTCGTTCCCGCTTCGACTGTCGGACAAGGTCACGCACAAAGTCGTTGTCGAGAATCTGAGAGCCCAGGGCTTTCTCAGGATATTTGCGAACGGGTCAGTCATTCACCTCGACGAGCTCGACGCTTCAAAAATCGATTTGACGCGCTTGAGCGAAGTCCTCGTCGTAGTCGACCGGCTCGCGATCTCGGACGATGTCGCGGGCCGCCTTACCGATGCGGTCGGAACTGCGTTCGCCGATGGCGACGGAGAATGCGTGGCGATCCTCGCGGATACGATGGAGCGTTTGCGCTTCACCGAGCATTTCGAGTGCGCCTACGATGGCACGCGCGTCCCTGCTCCGTCTCCGCAACTTTTTTCGTTCAACAACCCGCGTGGTGCCTGCGAGCGGTGCAACGGATTCGGTGCGGTTCTCGAATACGACGAATCGCTGATAATTCCGCATCCTGAGCGATCCCTGCGCGAAGGCGCGATCGATCCCTGGACGAAACCTCGCTACGAGAACAAGCGTCGCACGCTCGCTGATTTCGCGCGAAAAGAGGGAATCTCGCAGGACAAGCCGTGGTCCGAGCTGACTACATCCCAACGGCATTTGTTGCTCAATGCGAAGACGCGCGGCTTCAAGGGCATGCTTCCCTTCCTGAAAGATCTCGAGGAAAAGCGTTACAAGCAGTACATCCGCATTTTTCTTCGACAATACCAGACCGCGCAGCAGTGTCCCGATTGCCATGGTACGAAGCTCAAGCCTGAGTCACTGAACGTTCGTGTAGACGGCAAGACTATCGCCGAGGTCGCGGATCTGGCTGTCGGGCGTCTCACGGAGTGGATCGACAATCTCAGGGTTTCAGATTACGAACAATCAGTAGCGGCGACGATTCTTAGAGAAGCTCGCGAGCGAATCCGTTTTCTTCGTGACGTCGGTCTCGATTATCTCTCTCTGAACCGAGCAACGCGAACGTTGTCGGGCGGCGAAGCGCAAAGGATTGGCCTCGCCAATTCGCTCGGGTCTCAGCTCGTGGACACTCTGTACGTGCTCGATGAGCCGTCGATCGGTCTGCATCCGCGCGACATGGGCCGGCTCCTGAAGCTGCTCATGCGTCTTCGCGATGCTGGCAATACCGTTCTCGTCGTCGAGCACGATCTCGCTGCGATCGAGGTTGCCGATTTCATGGTAGAGATGGGCCCAGCGAGCGGCGAGCAAGGTGGCTACGTCGTATTCGCCGGCCCGATGTCGCGAGTGCGCGAGAGCCCGCTCACCGGTCAATACCTCACCGGTGAAAAAGAAATTCCGATGCCGCTCGAGAGGCGACGCGTTGGCCCCCGCTGGATCACGCTGTCCGGAGCGCGCGAGCACAATCTCACCGGCGTCGACATTCGCATTCCGATCGGTGCACTCACTGTCGTTACCGGCGTATCGGGCTCCGGTAAGAGCACGCTTGTCCACGACGTTCTGTATCGCGCACTCGAGAATCACCTCGTGGGCGAGAACACGGCGAAGCGCCATCTTGGCGAAGCCGTGGGCGCGTACGATGAGCTGACGGGCTGGGACGCGATCGACGAAGTCGTGATGATCGACCAGAGTCCGATTGGAAAATCGCCACGATCCAATCCCGTCACGTACATCAAGGCATTCGATCAGATCCGGGCCATTTTCGCCGATGCGCCGCTCTCACGCCAGCGGAAATACACTCCAGGAACTTTCAGCTTCAACGTTCAGGGAGGACGTTGCGACGATTGCGAAGGCGCAGGCGCGCTTGAGGTCGAGATGGTTTTCATGGCCGACGTGCATGTGCCGTGCGACGCATGCGGAGGCAGGCGCTTCAAGCCAGAAGTGCTCGATGTCAAAGTGAATGGAAAAAACATTGCGCAGGTTCTCGAGTTGACGGTCGATCAGGCGATTCGATTTTTCCCGCGCGAAGAAAAACTCGGCCAGGCGCTCTGGCAGCTTCAGCAAGTCGGGCTTGGCTATCTCAGACTTGGCCAACCGGCGACCACGTTGTCAGGTGGCGAAGCGCAGCGCGTGAAGATCGCGCGCGAGCTCGCCCTATCGGGAAAGAAGCGCGGCAAGAAACTCTACATCATGGATGAGCCTACAACGGGGCTCCACCTCGACGACATCAAGCGGCTGGCCGAGGTGATGGACAGGCTCATCGAGCAAGGTCACACGCTAGTGTTGATCGAGCATAATCTCGATGTAATCAAGATCGCAGACTGGATCATCGATCTTGGGCCCGACGGCGGATCCGGAGGCGGGCGGCTCGTCGCAATGGGACGTCCGGAAGAGATAGTCGAAGTGTCTGAATCTTATACCGGCCAGTGGCTGAAACCGATCCTCGGGAAGTCGCGGATTCCCATTGCTAGTGGTCTCCGGAAGAGAGCGGCTCTTTAAAACGGAAACGACAAAAGCCATTAACCACGATGCACAGATGAAAATGATGACGGCTGGGATTTCTCGAGATGTGAGAGGGTCGCAGCCCTCTGCGTTACCCTTTTGTTGTCAACTACAAAAAAAGTACGCTGCCTGATGGAACAGGATCGCCACCCAGAGAATCCATCGAGCCGTCATCATTTGCATCTGTGCATCGTGGTTAAAAGGCAGTTAGTAGTTGCTCTCGCTATCGATTCTCCTGCGCAATGCGAGCGAACATTGTAACGAGGCGTCGAGGCGCGAGACGCTGGCCTTGAACCATGATCTTGTTTCGCATTCCCGGAATTGCCACTCGCTGACCGCGCATCATAGCCTTGTAACCGAACTTGGCGATGTCATCCGCTCGCGCAATTCCGACCTTGGCGAAGAGCAGTGAATTCCGAACCTTTGCCGTCTCAGCAAAGTTGGTCGCCGTTGCACCTGGACACAGGCACGTGACGGTGACTCCAGTATTTCGCAACTCTTCTGAGAGCGCTTGCGAGAAACTGAGCACGTACGCTTTGGTGGCGAAGTAAACGGACATCAGCGGGCCGGGCTGAAACGCTGCGGTCGATGCGACGTTGAGAATCTTTCCG
>JANYKY010000077.1 GCA_025357975.1 Gemmatimonadaceae bacterium | reverse complement strand
GCAACGATCAGCTGACCGTGCCTGTTCTGTAGATAATCCAGATAAACCTTGTCACCGCGCTTTGTCACATGTCGCGTGATGGTCGCTATATCGCCGACCTGCTTCAACATCAGCCGCGCGATCAGCTCGCCGAGTGTGCGGCATTGGTCGTAGTTGAATTGTTGGCCGAGTGGGAGGAGAATGTGCAGGCCGGACTTGCCGGTTGTCTTGACATAACTCGGCATTCCTGCCGTTTCGCAGATCTCTCGCAGTACGAGCGCGCACCTGATCACATCTGAGAACGGCGCTTCTTTCGGGTCGAGATCGATCACACACCAATCGGGGAACTCGAGCGAATCGACCTGGCTGTTCCAGATGTGGAGTGGGATCGAGCCCATGTTGGTGAGGTATTCAATGGATTCGACGTTGTCGGCGACGAAGTATCGAACATCGCGCTCGGTGTCAGTGCTCCAGATGGGAACGGTGCGCATCCAATCGGGAGAAAAGTCAGGAGCATCCTTCTGGTAGAAAGATTTTCCGTCGATGCCGTCGGGAAATCTCGTGAGGACCACCGGGCGATTTTTGAGATAAGGGAGAAGCCAGGGAGAGATCGATCTGTAGTAGTCGATCATGTCTCCTTTCGTAAAACCATCCGCGGGCCAATAAATCTTTTTCGGATTGGAGATAACGACGAGCGGCAACGGCTGCGAGGACGAAGGAACAGTTGGAATGGGTGAGACAGTTCTTGATTTCTCATCGGTTGCAACATGTTCTTTAGCAACTACTTCAGCAGGCTCGGCCGAAGACAATTCAACCGGCCAATTCTGACGCTCGCATTCGTGCGGGTGCTTGTCGTCGCGCATTCTGAGGAACGCGGGATGGCGCAGCAGACCATCCGGCGTCCACTCCCTGAATCGTACTTCGCACACATACTGTGGATCGACCCACGTCGTTGTCTTGCTCTCCGGAATCACGTCGGCCGGCACACCACTCTCGATTGACATGGGACCCGAGCAAGGCGGGCTCGCCCTCACCGTTTTCTGCAGGCGCTTCTGCAGGTCACCGAGCAACTCATCATTGAACCCCGTCCCCGCTCGGCCCGCATACACAAGCGCGCCGTCGATGTAATCAGCCAACTGCAGCGCTCCCATGCCAACGCGACTGCGCTTGGGTTTCGTGAAACCAACGATGACGAAGTCCGCTGTCTTCTCTCGTTTGATCTTCAGCCAGTCGCTCGAGCGACCCTTGCAATACTTGGCGTCCGCTTTCTTTGCGATGATGCCCTCGAGGCCGAGCGCGTCGATCCGTTCTAAAAACGCCTCGCCTTCGCGCTCGATGTGGTCGAGGGTGCGCACAGGTCCGAGCCTGGGAACCAGTTTGCCAAGGAATTGTTTTCGCGCGAGAAGGGGCAGATCCCGCAGGTCAAAATCTTCGAAGGCGATCAAATCGAACGCGTAGAAAGTCGATGGTAGATCCGTCGCCGAGTGGTTGATGTCGATCGACGAGCTCAGGCGGCCGCGGCGCTGCAGCAGTGAGAAGCTCGGCAAACCTTTCTCGTCGCAGACCACCACCTCGCCGTCGATGATGCACTCTTCCACCGGGAGAGCATTTATCGCGCGAGCGATTTCGGGAAACACTTCCGTGTAGTCGTTGCCGTTTCGCGTCAGGAGGAGCGGTTTGCCGTCGCACTTGCTTGCGATCAGCCGGTATCCATCGAGCTTGAGCTCGAAGATCCACCCATCGCGCGTGAACGCTTCATCCGCCGACTCGGCCTGCATTGCCTCGACCGTCATTGGGTCGACGCGCCTTCGCCCGGCCCCGCTTTCCCGAATTGATACGCGAAGCGTAGAGAGGCTATCCTCGCTCATCGTTCACCTATCATAGATCGAAAGGCCGGAAAATCGGCTAAATTGCTAAACGATGCTGAACAGAGCAGAACTTCGGGCACGGATTCTTCCTCTTCGCGACGAAGGCGGACCGACCTCGTACGTTTACGGGACACCGGCTCAACGCTTGGCGCTTCTCGACGAACTGACGCGGGAAATGTGGTTGCTTGGGGCGAAGCCGTTGCCGACGTACCGCAGATCTGAAATCCCCGTCAAGAATTTTTCGCGCGACGAAGAACGGGAGTGAATCCCGATTTCGAAGATTTTCTTCGTGCTTTGACAGCCACGGGCGCACGATTCCTCGTTGTCGGAGCTCACGCTTTGGCACTTCACGGAGTTCCGCGGGCGACCGGAGACATCGACATATGGATCGAGCCTTCGAATGAAAATTCCGAGCGGGTTTGGGACGCCTTGCGCGCTTTTGGGGCTCCAATGGATAGCCTCGGTATTACCCGGAATGATCTCGTGAAACCCGATATGGTCATTCAACTTGGCCTCCCTCCTCGTCGGATCGACCTGCTGACCGGCCTATCAGGACTCGAGTTCCAAACTGCTTGGACAGACCGAGTCCAATATTCCATGGGAGACGTAGAAGTCCCCTTTATAGGCCGAGCGTCGTTGATTGTGAACAAGCGAGAAACCGGTCGGTTAAAGGATCAAGCCGATCTGGAGGCACTCGGCGAAAATTTGAAGGGCTGATGCAATCACAAATGTAGTCGGACCCGAGTTTCCAACAAAGTGGCGTTGCGGGTGTAGCACTGCATATCTATAGTATAGGGAACAGCGCTTTCGGCGGTCCGAGAGCGCGCCGCGTCTTCGTTTTCTGGCGCGAAGTGCCCGATCAACCAACGGTTACCAGAAACCAGACCTTCTTATGGCCGCTCGATCAATTGCAAACGCCACGATCTCGTTCGGACTTGTATCCGTTCCGGTCAACATTTACTCCTCGTCCGAATCCAAGGCGAGCGTATCGTTCAACATGCTCCACAAGAAGTGCAGCACGCGCCTCAAGCAGCAGTACATCTGCCCCAAGGACAACGAGATCGTCAGCCGCACTGACACGGTCAAGGGATATGAATTCGCGAAAGACCAGTACGTCGTTCTCTCGCCCGAAGAGCTGAAGGCGCTCGAGGAGAAGGCGACGAGCACGATCGACGTCATCGAGTTCGTTCCACTTGCCGAAGTCGACAGGGAATACCTCGAAAAAGTCTACTACCTCGGCCCCGATAAAGGCGGAGATCGCGCGTACCGGCTTCTTGTTGCTGCCTTGAAGGAGAGCGGAAAAGCTGCGCTCGGACAGTATGCAGCGCGCGGGCAGCAGCATCTTGTGTTACTGCGCCCACTCGATGGGCGACTCGTCATGGAGCAGCTCCATTATTCCGACGAGGTGCGTCCGACAAGCGAGGTGACGATTCCTGAGGGCGAGGTCAAAGACGCCGAGCTGAAGCTTGCGCTGATGTTGATCGATCAGACGTCGAACGAAAAGTTCGAGCCGTCCAAGTACAAGGACACGGTCCGCGAGCGCGTGATGGAGACGATCCAGAAGAAGGTCGAGGGCCAGGATATCACGACCGGCGCGAACATCGAGACCGGCGGCGACAAGATCATCGACTTGATGGAGGCATTGAAAGCAAGCCTGGCGAAAGCCAAAGCGAGCGCCGCCTCGGATGCCGAATCAGAAGAAAAGCCAAGAAAGCAGAAAGCTTCCTGAGGCTCGTCGCGTGAGGTTGCTCGCCGGGACGAGCGGGTATTCGTTCAAGGAGTGGAAGGGATCATTCTATCCGGAGAAGATCAAGGCGGATGGAATGCTCAACTTCTACGCGACGAAGTTTCCAACAATTGAGATCAACAACACTTTTTATCGGTTGCCGAGGGAGAGTGTGTTGCTCGAGTGGGCGTCGCAGGTGCCGGAGGAATTTACTTTCGCGATAAAGGCGAGTCAGCGGATTACGCACCACACGCGGCTGAAAGAAGAGTCGCAGTCGCTCGTCGAATTCTTGCTCAGGAATACCGCGATACTGGAGGGCCGCCTCGGCCCGATTCTGTTTCAGCTTCCGCCCAACTTGAAAAAAGATCTGGAGCGACTGAAGAATTTCGTCTCGTATTTACCTGAAGGCCGGCGCTACGTGTTTGAGTTTCGGCAGGAAGGGTGGTTCGATGAGGATGTGTTCACGGTTCTGCGGGATCGTGATATCGCGATGTGCGTGGCGGAGAAGGCGGAGTTTCGGTGCCCGGTGGTGTGCACAGCGAGCTGGGGATATCTGAGGCTGCACAGATTGGACTACGATCAGGTTTCGCTCGTTGAGTGGGCGCGGTGTGTTGCGGCTCAATCGTGGACCGATGCGTACGTCTACTTCAAGCACGACGAAGGCATCGGATCAGGACCGCCGGCTGTGGAGGCATTCGTTGCTGCCGTCGCGTCGTCGAAAATGGGACAGAGACACCAACGGCCATATACGGATCAACGACGTGGAACGGCCATCAGGGACAACAGACGAACAATTAATTTTATTTGCTTCTGATCTGTAGTGCTCTTCGTTTTCTGAGCCGTATTCAACGTTTTTGATGTTCGGTCGCGTTCAACGCTCTTGATCGTCCCTCGTGTTGAACCCTTTCTGATCGTTCGTCACGGACTGGCGATAGAACTTGGCGTCTGGGCCGAAATGCAGCAGCAGCCCTGTTTCTAATTCGGTCGCCCGAAGGTAACTGTACAGCTGGCGCATCGCCGTCGGCGGCAGAGCGTAGGTTGACTTACCCTCAACGATCACCCTTCCGTCCACGATCATGTCGATTCGATGGGTGCTCGCCACCTGACCCTTGTAATAAACTGGAACGCTCTTTTCGCGGGCAACATTGTACCCTCTCGCCTGGAGCTCGAGTTCCATCGAGCGCATGTACGTCCGCTCTGTGAACCCATATCTCAGCGTGTTATAGACCTCGAAGAACGCCCCAATTACTGATTTGGTCAGTTCTTCATCGCGCAGCTCGCAATCCATTTGCTCACGATAGCGGTCTGCACTTCATGCGCATCGCTATCGCATCCCACCATGCATCAATCGCCTCCAATCCCCGTGTCTGTTAAGCACTGACACGGGGGTTGGGGCGAACTCAGCTACTGCCGATACGTCTGGTCCAGATATCCGAGCCGCGAACGGATCGACGACCACGCGTTCTGAACCGTGCTGGATGGACGGCCGCTCAGAAGAGCAGTATCAACCCGGCGTGCCGCATTGATGAGAGCTGGACCTGCTGATGCCGCAGCGTTGTTGTTGCCACGCGCGAGTTGCTCGTACAGTGACGCGTTATCGGCGAATGCCGAAAGTGCAAACCACAAATCGACATCACCCTGCGCGGAACGTCTTCCGTACGAACCGTTGAGCACCGACACCTGCTGGCGCTGCTGGGCTGCGAGGCTCTGTGCGTCGCGACGCAATACCGATGCATCCGCGGCGGTCAGAGCGGTGCCGAACGTCCCACTCACATCACCGTTGTTGCCGAGTCCGCCGACTGTTCCGCCGGATATGCCAAGGGATTGCGCGGTGCGGCCGTCGAGATTGCCGGTAGCTCTCAATCCTTTGTCCGTCTGGTATTCGAACAGCGCGCGTTGTGTGGCGTCATCGAGCTGGCCGGTGATTGCGCCGCGATAATAATTCTGCTGCGCTAATGCTTGTTGTGCAGCTCTGATGCGATCGGTCGCGGTGTAAATCGTGGACATGTCGCCAGCGCCGAGGCGTCGACCGCCTCTCAGTATTGCCGGCTCGTCGAGCTGAACCGCAAGCTGAGTTCCGGCTGGAACTCGCACGTCCTGCGCCTGTGACAACAGACTTCCAAGGGCGCCGAGTATGCTGGAGGTGGGGCTGTTGGTAGAGCCGGCGCCTGCAATCGCGGCTCCGACACCGCCGCGTCCACCGACCAGGACAACGCGCGCGTTGGGATCTGAGTCGATCTGCCTGCGTTCCGTCGCATCGGTGCTCGTTAACCGTCCAACGATTGGATACGACGTGCCATCAGGAAGGAGTAGGCGGTTGAACGCTACTTCAATCACGCCGGACTGCTGGCGATTGGCTGGCTGCGCGAATGTGATCGTTCCGCGGACGCGAGTTCCCGACGGAATGACAGTGTAGTTGTCGAGGCCGATTGCGTCGTTGACAATGGTCTCGAACGTCTGTCCGGTCTGGGCCAGGTTCGATTGGAGTGCGGTTGTCGTTTGGACGAGGATGACGGTTCCCGCGGGGAGCGAAAGCCGGGTTTGCGCTGAAAGAGTTGGTGCAGCTACAAGTGCCAGTGCCAAGCCCCAAACGGGGCGGGGCATAGATTTGAGATTTAGGGATCGCATCAATTTCTCCTGAAATAGCGTGGGGTGATCTCCTGCCACCTATTTCAAAACGCATACCGGAGGGTGAACGCGTGTTCATTCGGCCGAATGACCCACTTAATTCGGTCTCCCGATCGACGAAGTCAGGGTCGATTCGCCCTTCCGTTCCAATACTTTAAGTTGTTGATTTTATTGGTGTTAGATCTCCTCAAGCCACCTTGAAACAGCGGCACCCACCTCCTCCAGAACCTGTGCATCCGTGCGGCCAGATGACTTTGGAACATGAAAGCTGTGATCGGCCCCATCGAGCCAGTGCATGTCCCATTTAGGGGACACTCTAGCAAGCGTCTTTGTCATGAGATCCTGCGTGATAAATGGGTCGCGTGTTCCGCTGAAGCACAAAACCGGGACATGAATTTCCGGTAAATGAGCGTCGCGCAACTTCTCTGGCTGCCCGGGTGGATGCAGTGGATAGGCAAGCAACAGCAGGCCATCGCACGGAAAATTAGCCGCGGCCATCATCGATGCAGCGCGGCCACCCATCGAGCGACCACCGATGACCAGTACTCTGGGATTCAACTCCTCGCGAACCTTCGCGACCACAGCCTCAAAACATTTCTCGAGACGCGGCATCGGATCGGGACGCGCTGAACCCCTCTCTCTGTACAGGAAATTGAACCGTACCATGTCGATCTTCCGCGATTCGAGCTCGGTCGCAAGCGCGAGCATGCTCTTGTCGTTCAATCTTCCGCCAGCGCCATGCGCAGCTACGAATACCACTCCATCATTCGCCCCGCCCGGGCGATAGACGACGCTCGTCGTCTCCTCGCCCACGGGAACCTTCCATGAAATTTCGGTCATGGCTCCTATCTTATCATGATCCGCGCGCGGCGCTATGCTTCGTGGATGCCATCTACCCTGCCCTGGTTAATTGTCGTAACCACAGTTGCACTTGGCTGCGCGAGCACCGGCGCGCCGATCACCGACGTCACTGGCACATGGGGTGGTGAAAATGCGGGCCTCATTGCCACCGATACCTCAGCGCACGTGCACATCGGCTGCACCCTCGGCGACACAAAAGGGCGAATTATCGCGGATGCCGAGGGGCGCTTCTCGATCGCGGGTACTTATGATGTCGACGCGTATCCCATCGAGCGAGGAATCATTCATCCAGCGGTTTTCTCGGGCCAGATTGTCGGTCGTACCATGACGCTGACGGTGACTTTAACCGATACCGCGCGCGCGCTTGGGCCCGTTGTTCTCGTCTTCGGGAAAGAGCCAAAAATGGGGGTATGCCCAATCTGCAGGCATCCAGGCGAGCGAGCTCACGTCAAGCTGGTGTCGTTGGCAATAATCCCATCTCATCGAAAAACTGATTTCCACCGGTGGGCTTTCCGCCTCTCTGATCGACACGCGTGAGAACCAATCGATCGATCGTTCGCGTCATTCCGACATAGAGCAACCGCCGCGACTCCTCGATTTCCCTCAAGGGTGGTTCCTTCTTCGCGGTGCGTCCCGGCATCGCGGTGTCTTCGACACCGGCTATATACACTCGCGAGAACTCGAGGCCTTTCGTCGAATGAAGGGTCAACAGGTTCACGCGGGCCGAGTCGGGCTCTTCGCCATCCATCTTTGATAGCGCAACGCGCTCGAGGAATCCGGCGATCTGCTCTTTCAACGGCTTACCTGCGAAGAGCGTGATCAGCGGCTGAATTCGAAGCATGGCCAGGGGATAACGCTCATACCCTTTCTTTTCAATCCTGTATTCAAGCATGCGCGTTTCGCCACCAAGCAGACCGATCAATGCCTCGGTGCTTTTCACCTGTGGATCATCGCACTGGTCGCACTCGGCACTATAGAAATCCAGGCTGTGACTGAATCGGCCGAACGGATACACGCGAATGCGCTTCAACAGACTCGCGGCTTCTGGGCAGAGCAATTCCTGGTCAGTCAGTGCAAGCGCGATCGCAAGGTTATCGAGCTGCGTATCGAGCGCGGTCTTGCGAGCGCGAACGATCTTGGCTTCGCCCAGGCAGAGAAACAAATGCGCGAGAGTACGCGTGTCATCGAGCGCCCGATGTGATTCGCCCTTTTCGATTCCGTAGATGTGCGCGAGGTCTTCAAGTTTCCGGCTGCCAGGGTGCAACTCACGCGCGAGCAGCAACGTGTCGTATGTGATGAGCGGAGGGTCGTCGGTTTTCCCAGCCATCCTGCGCAAGACCGGAAAGTCGAACTGATATCCGTTATGCGCGACGACGACATCGCTTCCACAGAATTCGCGAAATGCCGGCCAAACATGTTCAAAAAACGGAGCGTGTTCGAGCGTAGCGTCAGAGATGTTGTGCTTCGCCCTCGCTTCTTTAACGATCGGAACGCGAGGCTTCACGTAAGTGCAGTACTCGTCAACGATTTTCCCGTCGCGCACCCTCACCGCCGCAATCTCTACGATCTCGGCACGTGTGATGTCCTTGTCCGTCGTCTCCGTATCGACCGCGGTGAAGTCGCGAAAGTGATTCGTGAAATTTCCACTGCGGATCAGCTGAAGCGCCTTGAACAGCCCGAACGCTATTCCGAGGGAAGGGCAATCAGAGGGTCCGATGGACACCGCGTCGGGCGGCGCGATACCGCCGAGCTGCACGCGATTGACGCCTGTACCGACGAGCATCGCTTTGAGCGCGATCTCCAATCCGCCAAGGCGCGGAATCCAGATCGTAAACCCGAATTCGCTGGCGGTATGGATTCTTGCGGCCAGCATCTGCACCTCAGCATGGTCGGCTGGATCCGAAAGCTCGTCCGCTGTCTCTTCGAGCACCGTGCGATATTCTCCAATGCGCTGCGATAACAGCTCATCGATAAGATCGGCGCAGTTGTTGTGGCGTACTCCAAGCGCCGCGAGATTTCTCAGTGCGTGAAGCCCGCGAACGATCTTGCGGCGGTCTCCATGATCCCTCGGAAGAGTTCGCCCCACCTTGTCGAGGTAAGGCAGAAACGGTTTCCTCTTTTCTTCTGCCTTCGCGCGATACGAATCGAACAGCGGCCTCGGTAGAACGACTCGGAGGAAATTTTCCTTCTGGATTGGATCGGTCGAATCGAAGATCACGCGCAAGGCAGCGATGACATAGCCGACGATGGGGTCATCACTGAGCGCGCGCCCCTGGGCAAGTCGGCACGGCACGCCGGCCGCCAGAAACGCGGCTTCGGCCGCATAGCCAACCGCGTGCGCTCTATATAGAAGCGCGAAGTCACCCCACGCGAGATGATTCTGGTCGCGATCGCGTCTCATGTCGTCGATGATCCATGAGAGCTCTTCGACTTCGGTGTTGAACGATGCTGCTATGATCTCATGCGGGGACTCGCGGGTCGTATCGGAGAACCGCTCATCCGTGAAGATGGGTGTGTTGATCGTCACCAGACGGCGTGCGAGCGTAATTATCCCGCGAGGACAGCGACGATTTTCGCGAAGCTGCGTACGCCTCGCATTGAAGTCGTTTAAAAAATCGTTGAAGACGCTTGGATCCGCACCTGCCCACGAATAGATCGATTGCTCGTCATCGCCGACCGCGAAAATATTTCGATGGCTCATCGCGATGGCTTTTAGAATCGAATACTGGATCGGATTCAGATCCTGAAATTCGTCTACGAGCACGGCATCCCACCGATCCTGGATCTGCGCGGCAGTCGATTGACTGCGGAGCAACTCGGCCGTTTTGAGAACGAGCATGTCAAAGTCGAGCAGATTCCGCTTCGCAAGAAATGCCTGATACGTGATGTAGCGCGTTCGATCGCGCTCATCCATTTCGTAGCCGCCGATGAAACGGAGCGACGTAAACGCTTTCAACGCGTTGCGTTGCCAGTTCGGTGCGACGCCGATGCGGCGAAGAACCAGGAGCTGATATTCCTCATCAGCGATACCGAAGCCCGGCTCGAGGCCGATGCTATCCCCGAATTCTCGCAGCAGCTCCACACAGAATGAGTGAATCGTCCGGCGCTTGATCTGCTCAGCGCGCTCCCCAAGATGGCGCTCGAGGCGATGCGAGATTTCGCCAGCGGCCTTGTTGGTAAACGTGAATGCACAGATGCGAGCAGGGTCGACACCCTTTCTCTCAACGAGAAACCGAATTCGCTCGATCAGGCAATATGTTTTGCCGGCACCAGGCCCCGCGAGCACGAGAAGCGGACCCGGCTCCGCCTCGATCGCTTTCCGTTGTGACTCGGAAGCGACCGGCGGCATCGCCTGGGTAGTGGGATCGAAAGTGCTGATGACGGTTGAGATGTCGCGAAGGGTCTGACTCAAATGCCTTTCGTATTAGAAAGAAGCGGTCATCGCAATCTTCGAACGAACCCAACCCGGCGCAACGCCCTACTTCTCTACCCTGGCCTTGTGATAGGTGCCCATAAGCTTGCATTGCGCGAGAATGTGGCCTTCAATCGCTTCCCGCGAACGAGTCAAGCCTGCTTACCGTGTGCCGCTAATTGGCAGACGCCAGCCGAAGAGGCTCCGTCAGCCGCGCGACAATCTGCCCGCCGCTCGGCACACAGTGCGCGTATTGCGTGGTGCGTGCATTCGCGAGAACGCCACCGGCAGCAGCTCCACCAACCGCGCCAATCACGGTCGATTGCGTATTGCCACCGATCATTCGGCCGAGCAGGGCGCCGAGTCCGGCGCCGGCGAGAATTTTTCCGCCGCTGGCAGTGGACGAGGTCTGGACGCGGTCAACCTCGGTATAGATGACCTGCGAGCCGACGGGATATGTGCGACCGCCGAAGGTGAGCGAGGAAATGTTTACCGCGATGCCCGGATCGGTTTTGCCGATCGACGCGATTTCGCCTGTTGCGATGGTGCCTTCTGGAATGAGGACTCCGTCGGGGCCCATGACGTCCTTGGTTAGACGTGTTTCGAACTGCTGACCGACTTTGCTCGTGTTGGTGCAGACCTTCCTGTCGGATGCGAGGGAAAGGCTGGATCCTACTGGAACGAGGTTGAAATTGCGATGCGGTGCTGGTGCCGGTGTTACTGCCTCGACGGTGGCGGCGGTGGTTTCTGTCGAAGCCACTGCGACCGCAGTACTCTTGGCGGGAAGTGGTGCTTGTGCCGGAGCTGAGGCGTAAACACTGCGCGATGCTCGGCGGCGAGCGCGGCGCGGCGACATCGAGGATGCCAGACGTGCGTCATGTCCAGTGGTTCTCGAGACCCTGCGAACGCGCGAAGTGCTGGTACGCCGCGAATGTGGGTTAGATAACGATCTAACCGACTGGCCTGACTGCGAAGCGACTGTCACCGGGTGCAAGGGCGGAGGTGCGGCGGGTCTGGTCACGGAAGCAACTGGTTTAGCTGTCTTCACTGCGGGAGTCGTCGTCGTTGGCGCTGACTTTGATCGTATTGCGGTATCGGACGTCGAATCGTTATTGGCGGCCATTACTGAAAGGTTCAGCGAGCTGTCCTGAGCAAGGACGTCGGGTGTCGATGGCTTTGCGTCTCGATTGCAGGCTGCCAGCGCAAAAGCGCCGGCGAAGAGTACCGCGTTCCGTATCGAAGGAATCATCTATGAGAGCACCGGGGCAGGGGTTAGTTGTTAGTACACATCTGTTCCAGGAACGTGCCAGCTACCGAAAAGATTCGTCGCGGTTCCAAAGGTCCCGTGGTCCGCGTCCCGTGGTCTCGATTCCCGTATCCGTTTTCCCGTTTCCCGTTTCCCCGTTACCGGTGCGCGTGCCAGATGTACCGCTTCCCGAATTTAAAGAAGATGACTAATTCGGGCCGCGGTGAATCGGGCACGCGCACCGGTAACGGGGAAACGGACAAACGGACACAGACAACGACAAACGGACAACGGACAACACGGACAGCGGACACGGCGCCGGATTATCAGCCAACCGGAGACGGCAGAAGGGGAACGGAGAACGGAACGGAACGTGATGGTGACATGGCCCATGTCACGAGCTTTCGTAAATGAGGATGCTGCCGGGTGGGGTAATCCGGCCCGGCGGTTCAACCTTCCCGACCGCACGGATCCCGATTTTGACAGAGCAGCGGCCGAGGCGATGCTTGATGCAGCGCGGGACGGTGACACCGGTAGCGCCGAGATGGCCACCGGCTACTACTGGGGCGAGCCGAAGCTCAAGCCGTTCATAAAGGACATCCTTGACCGGCTCGACGCCGAATCGGACGAGCGGGCAGTTCAATTAGCTGAGCGCTTCCTCAAAGCCTGACCGCGTAACCGTCCTATCGCCTGAAGCGGTTTGGGCGCCCACCGTTACTGAGCGCCGGTGTAACTCGCGAGCAACGGGCCAATGACACGGTCGATATCATCGACCGCGTCCTGCGGCAGGATCACGCCGGATGCTGCCGCGTTGTCATCGACCTGCTGGGGGCGGCTTGCACCGACAATGGCAGATGCAACGTTGGGCTCGCGCAACACCCAGGCAATTGCCATCTGAGCCATCGTAATTCCAAGCTTCGCCGCAATCGGCTTGAGATCCTGGACGGCGGTCAGCGTCGCATCGCTCCGGAGACTCGCGCCAAAAAAAGTATTCATCTCCGGACTCGCAGCACGAGAATCGGCCGGCGCAGGTTGCCCGGGTTGATACTTTCCAGTCAATACGCCCTGAGCGAGGGGTGACCACACTATCTGGCTGATCCCGTTCTTCGCGGAAACCGGAATCACGGCATGCTCTGGCACGCGCCACAGTATCGAATACTGCGGCTGACTGCTGACGAATTTCTCCACACCGGAAATCGCCAGCGCCGCCTCGATCTGCTCAGCGGTCCATTCGCTGAAGCCGATGTAACGCGCCTTCCCCTGCTTAACGACCTCGGTCAACGCGCGCATCGTCTCCTCGAGCGGAGTGTTTTCGTCGTAACGATGACACTGATAGAGATCGACATAGTCGGTCCCCAGGCGCTGCAGCGAAGCGTCAATCTGTTTTGCCACCTGTTGCGCGGAGAGACCACGATCGGTCTCGGTCATCGGGAAAAAAAGCTTGGTCGCGAGCACGTAAGACGACCTGTCCCTGCCTTTCAGCGCTTTCCCAAGAAACAATTCGGCCGCACCCTTTCCGTACACATTTGCGGTGTCGATGAAGTTGATGCCGACGTCGAACGCACGATCGAGGCAAGCGCGCCCATTCGAATCATCC
>JANYKY010000056.1 GCA_025357975.1 Gemmatimonadaceae bacterium | reverse complement strand
GCACGAGCAGCGTAGCGGATGCGATGAACCAGAGAGCGATCAGAAAATCGCTGGTCCAAACGGGCAATCGGCTTTGAGCGAGTGAGATGCTTCGCTCGATTGGGTGAACAAGTGCGGCCCGCTCGACCCCCGCAATTCGCTGCGCAAGTGTCGCGAAGCTGAATACGTTCGGCGAGGTCGATGTGATCTGCACTACTTCATGCCCAGTCAGATTGACCGATGTCGACTCTGGTGCTGCGCCGCGGTATGGTGCGAATCCAATCAGGGCGAACATCGACAGCATTGCACCGGCCCACACGAGGCGCACGGGCATCCCAAGCCGTCGGACGACTAACTGCGAGGCCTCTGCGGCAATGGCGACGAGACCGCTGATCGCAATTCCATAGATCATCAGCGCGGTGATCATGGTTTTTCACCCAGGCGTTGCGTGAGCAAGCGCCGCATTCGCTCCAGCTCATGCCGTTCGAGGCCGCGATCGGACACTAGTTGCGCGAACATCCGCTCGGCCGATCCCTGAAAAATCGCGTCGCGAATTCTTGCGAGGGCGCTTCCACCTGCGTGCGCAGCTTCGACCGTCGGGAAGTAGCGATAGGCGCGGCCTTCGGCTTCATGGCGTACGTACCCTTTTTCTTCGAGCGTTTGAAGAGCAGACAGCACTGAGGTGTAAGCGAGCTCGTCCTCCAAGCCATCTCGAACTTGGGTCACGCTTGCTGAGCCGAGTCGCCACAGGACGCTCATTACGGCAAGCTCGCGGGGTGGGAAATAAATCTCTTCCATGCGCATCCTCGTCTACTGGTCTTTCAGTAGATAAGCAGTGGATCCGCGTTTGTCAACTGGTTTCCCAGTAGTTGGACCGACAAGAGTCGCTTGTTCCTAGCCCGACGGCTATCGAATTGAAGCCCTCGCCTGAATCAGCGTCTGAACATTGTCACCACACATTCCCTGTCCAAGCTGCTTCACGACGGCGAGGAATCGAGGGTCCGATCTGATCAAGGCATAAGTTGGATCGCAGCCGACTGACGACGTGGTCACATAGAACGATCGCTGACGCGCGACTGATTCAAGCGCTGTCAGGGCCGCCTCGCGATTTCCGAGGCCTAAGTATGCGAAGACCAGGTCGCCTGCTCGCGAGCTGCCCGTGGTCGTACGGTCAAACTCATCGAATGCTTTCTGAGCGTCCGCCCACTTGCCAGCGATTGCGTATCTCCAGACGTGGTACGCTCGGACTTCGGGCAGCGATGGACCCAGCTCGTACGCCTTATCCCACGCCCACTCCGCGCTGTCGGTCTTGCCCATCTCAGCGTAAGCCACTCCAGCATTCAGATACGCGGAATTGATTGCTGGATCGATAGCGATCACCTGGTGGAACGCCGCGATAGCGTCCGCCCAGCGGTGGGCGCACATGAGGGTGTATTCGAAGTCGCTGAACGCAACTGCGGACAACGGATCCAGTTTCGTGGCTGCTCGCCCTTCTCTTATTGCGTCGTCCTCCCTCGCCTGCAAATTGAGGTTCCCGCCGCGCCACTGATGACCCGTGGCGTTGCCCGGATCCATTGCCAGCGCCGCAACGAATTGCTGTTCGGCCTCGCTCGACCGTGCGAGAGCGCTCAACGTATTTGCGAGCCCAAGGTGACCTTCCACCAGAGTCGGGTCGAGCTCGATCGCCCGCCGCGCGCTCTTTTCAGCCTTCTGCAGCGCAGTATTATCAACCTGCGTCCAACCCGGCAGAATGCTGTATGCCATGGCACGACCCGCGTGAGCGCGCGCGAAATTCGGATCACGCGCGATCGCCTGATCGAAATACTGAATGGAGCGGTTGAGATTCTCGCCGCCACGCAGCGCAAAAAGATATTCTCCCTTCAGGTACAGATCGTACGCGGCCACGTCGTCGGTGCCCCGCAACGCATGTACGTCACGCTTTGCCGCGGGCGCCAAAGTCGCCTGGAGCTTGTTCGCGACACCGCGCGCAAGGCCCTCCTCGACTTGAAACACGTTAGTGTAGGCGGTGTCGTAACGCTGCGCGAACATCTGCGATCCATCAGACGTGCGATCGACATGGGCGGACACGAGAAGCCTGTCACCGTTCCGACGGACACTTCCCATCAACACCACATCGACGTTGAGGGCCTTCCCAATCTCTTGCGGAGTTGCGCGCTTGCCTTCGAACGCAGCCGCAGAAGTGCGAGCCATCACGCGAAGCCCGGGCACGCTCGACAGCGCGTTCGCCATCTCATCCGCCATCCCGTCGGCGAAGTAAACCATGCTCGTGTCACTGCTGAGATTCTCGAACGGAATCACCGCAATCGAGCTCGGCGCCGCGCCACTACCAGGCGTACGGGGACGAAACGCAAACCAGGCGCTAGCAGCAGCGACCGCAAGAAACACAATTCCGGTCACGAGCATCTGCGACGATATGAGCCGCTTTCGAATGTGCGCCGCGGTATCAGTCGGCGTGACCCCCGTGGAAGGTGTCGCGAAAGGCTCGAGCGCCGCGTGCAGCTCGGTAGCTGTCTGCCAACGATCCGAGGGACGCTTTGCGAGACAGCGCATGATCGCCGACTCGAGTGCAGGTGGAAGTCCGGGCCGATGGCGCGAAAGCGGATCCGGTGCCTGGGTTACATGTGCTGCAACCACCTGCTGAGCAGTCGCGCCAACAAACGGCAGTCGGCCCGTCAACATCTCGTACGCCATCACTCCGACCGAGTAGATGTCGCTGCGCTGATCGATCGTTGGATCAGCGGAGGCTTGCTCGGGGGACATGTATGCGGGCGTGCCAACCGCCATGCCGAGCGTGGTGGCACCGGTGCCTCCACCAGCCGCGTCGGTCACTGCCTTCGCGACGCCGAAGTCGGCGACAAGGGCATGACGGCCGGACAACATCACGTTGTCAGGCTTGATGTCACGGTGCACAACTCCATGCTCGTGCGCGTTTGACAGTGCGTCGACAACCTCGGCGAGCAGCCGGGTTGCGTCGTGAACAGGCAATTCTCCTTCACGCGCGAGCCGCTCGCGTAAAGATTGACCTGTCACATACGGCATGACGTAAAACAGAAATCCGTCAGAGTTCCCGGAATCGAGAAGCGGCAGAATGTTCGGGTGCTGCAGCTGCGCGGCGATCTCTATTTCGCGGAGAAAGCGCGTAGCGCCAATCGAGGCAGCGAGATCTTCACGGAGGACCTTGATCGCAACCTTGCGATGATGCTTTACGTCTTCGGCGAGGTAAACCGTCGCCATGCCGCCGGCGCCGAGCTCGCGCTCGACGGTGTATCGGTCGGAGACGGCTGTCTGAAATCGGGCCAATTCGTCAGTCACGTGGGGGATAGACTGGGGCAGCGTGGCGCAAATCGCAATGTCAAAAAACCAGTCGCCTCTTTTGTGGTTGCTCGGTTCCGTCGCATCTACGCATTTTTGCCGGGGACTGGGGCGGATTGACGCGGTTAAAAACCAGACATGTTTCCCCAGCGCGGCGTTTCATGCATAACCTTTCTTTGGGGGAACTACGAGAGGGGTGGTTGACGACCAGAATTTCGTTGCTGTCTTCGCTTTATCCGCGAAAACCAGTCATCTCTTCGACGGCGTCTCGGTTCCTCAACGGCTACGCGCTTTCGCCGCGGACTAGGGCGGATTTGGGGCGGACTTGCGCGGAGAAAAACGGCCAGGTTTTTCCCAGCACGGCGTCTGACACATTTTTTTTCTTGGGGGAACCACGAGGGGGGAATTGACAACAAAAAATTCGTTGCTGTTCTGTAGTTATCCGCGCAAGTCCGCTCCAAATCCGCCCGATCCGCGGCAAAAGTGCGTAGACGTTGAGGAACCGCAAGCCCACTTGGTAGGGGAACTTCTGAGGATCTCCGGCGGACTGACGCGGAGAAAAACGACGCAAGTTTCCCCATCGCGGCATCTCACAGATTTTTTTTTGAGGGAAACTACCAGAGGGTAATTGACAACAAAATTCGTTGCCGTTCTGTGGTTATCCGCGCAAGTCCGCTTCAAATCCGCCCCAGTCCGCGGCAAAAAATGCGTGGACGTTGAGGAACCGCCAACACACTTTGTGTGGATGAGACTGCAGTACACGCGATTTCTACGGATGAGATCGAAGTCCACAACAATAGTGATGCTCGCGATCGCGACCGCCTGCTCAACGCAGCAGCCGCAAGTAATTCTTGTTCCTGACCGCGGTGGAGAATTCGTTCACCCGTCCGTAACAAACGAGGACGAGACTTATTTTCTCGATCACCAGCTCATGGTGCCGGTCGACGGTGTCCAACCGAAAGACCTGCGAGACACATTCAACGAAGCACGCGACGGCGGACGCACTCACCGCGCGACTGACATTCTCGCTGCACGCGGCACTCCCGTCATCGCGGCGATCTCCGGCACGGTCGTGCGCCTGTCCACTTCTCCACTCGGTGGTATTACCGCATATCTCGTCGACGACGACAAGAGATACGCCTACTACTACGCCCATCTCGATCGATATTCAGACCAGGTGACATCGGGGCTGAAGGTCGAAGCGGGAACCGTCATCGGTTATGTTGGCACTACTGGAAATGCTCCACCGGACACACCCCATCTGCATTTCCAGGCGATGCGGCTCAATCCCGGACAACACGACTGGTGGAACGGCGCACCCGTGGACGTCCGGCTCTTCATGACTCGAACAGGAAAGGCACGCGAATGAAAGGAAGCGACCGCGCAGTTTTTCGCGCCGAAGCACATCACTTGAGTCCAGCTGTTCACGTCGGACAGCACGGTATTTCGCCGTCGCTGATCGCGTCACTTGACGACGCACTTCGCACCCACGAGCTCGTCAAGGTGAAGCTCGGCAAAGGAGCCGACCTCAAAGCAAAGGATGCCGCGGGACAGCTTGCTGCGGCGACGACGTCGGAAGTGATCCAGGTGATCGGACACACAGCGACCTTCTATAGAGAGAACCCGGATCTCAGGAAAACAAAAGGTGACCTGCCTCCCTGGCGCCGTTGAACCTTTCAGTCGCGGCTCAACTCAGTTTCAACGGCCATCCCGCGGATTGCGTATCGTTGGTGAACCCCTATTCAAGAACCTACATGTCCCCACGCCCCCGCCGCCTTTCCGACTCCGCAATTCTCGAGGCCGCCTATGAAGTCGTTCGTCGCACCGGCCCGGATCGCTTCACTCTCGCAGACATCGGACAGGAAGTGGGACTGTCTGCCGCAACCCTCGTCCAGAGGTTCGGGTCGAAGAGATCCCTTCTTCTCGCGATGCTTCAACAAAGTGTCATCCGCACGGATGACAGATTTGCAGAAGCGATCAAGACGGGGGAATCTCCAATAGCCACACTGTACGCCGCGGTGCTGGACCGATTTCGGGCGGTCGACAATCCGGAAACTCTGTCCAACGGCTTTGCGTTCCTGATGATGGAGATGAGCGATCCCGAATTCCGGAAGGTCGCGGCAGAAAGCGCGAACAATGCGATTGCCGGATACAAGACGATGCTTGACGCGGCGGTCGCGGGCGGGGAGTTAACCGACGAAGCGCTGGACACGCAGCACCTTGCAGAGACGATCCACGGGCTGACCTGGGGCGCGCTCATGATGTGGACGATTATCCGCATGCTGAGTCAGCAGGATCGGCTCAGGCGCAGCCTCGACATCCTCCTCACACCCTATCGCCTCGAGCTGGCCGGCGCTACGTCATCCCCTGCGGAAACAGCCGCGACGGGACCGGAGACAGACGTTCCGGTCGCCACCGGGAACTAGAGCCGGGTGTAGGTCATGGTCAAACCCTGATCCTGAATGTCGAGGCGACCGCTCGACGCAGTTCCAAAGTATTGCCGCCCGCCCTGCTCGGTGAACGTGATGTCACCGTTGTACTGATCGTAGTAGCCGTAGCTTGTGCTGCTGCTCGTGAAACTTCGGCCGTTTGTCGTCTCGCGAATGATCGCAGCGTCGGTGTAGCTCCCGTCATTGTTGAGCGTGAACGTCGCGCTCAACACTTCCTCAGTGTATCCCGGCTCCGAATAAATGAGCGCGGGCGGAGTAGTGCCGTTGATCTGCCGAAGCTGATAATCGCCGGTGATGTTGCCCGTCAGGTTGTCGATCGTGCTGCAGCTTGAAAGAACCAACACGGACGCCAGGGCGACGCCCAAAGTCCAGAACTTTTTCATGTTTTTAAGTCTCCGATTTATGCCGGCGTTGCGGGGACGCCCTCCTGGCGCCACTTCCGATATTGCCTGATCCGTTCCATACACCCGAAAAGCGCACAAGTTTACTAGCGGGTTTTAGGGCGGCGGATATCTTGGTTAGGGCACTTCAGGGGAGACCGATTGGGAGCAGCGGTTGCGGTCGCGATCATGCGACGCAGGGAAGAGGAAGTCCGGGACGACTTTCACAAGGCTGGCGCACTCCGGGCGATCGACGCCCGGTCGCTGGCGGACGTCGGACTAGCAGACAATTTCACTGTGCGGCGGATGATCAGGCGCGCGGTCCTTCACGAGTCGGAGCCTGGTCTCTTTTATTTCGACGAAGAGGTATGGCAGGCCGTTCGGGCGAGGCGGCGCCGGACAGTCATCATCGCCCTGGTGGTCGCCGCGCTCGCGGGCATCATCGGGTTCTATGCGATGACTATGTTCCGCTAGTGCCGGCGGTTGATATTCATCCTGCCCGGTCTATTTTTCGCATACCGTTTCAGCACTTCCCGAGCCCCAGAAATGCCCTACATCATCACCGAAGCCTGCAAGGACACGAAGGATAGAGCGTGTGTAGATGTCTGTCCCGTGGATTGCATCTACGAAGGGCCTGAACAGCTCTATATCCATCCTGATGAGTGCATCGACTGCGGAGCGTGCGAACCCGAGTGCCCGGTGACGGCGATCTTTCCGGAGGAGGATGTTCCGGCGAACATGATTCAGTACGTGCAGATCAACAAGGATGTATTCAAGAGTGCTGATCCGCCGGGGAAGCCCAACCGGTAATCAAGACCGTAGACCGACGACTGAAAAACCGTAGACCCAAAACTCGCCCCTGATCGACTGAAAACTCGCTCACCTTCAGTTAACGGTGGCGAGTTTTGCGTCTACAGTCCTAAAAGAATCTGTCCTTGACGACGAATACGACGATCAGCACCGCATACTGCAGAAAAGTCGATAGCTCCGACTTCCACGCACCGGGCCAATCGTACTCTCCTCTCTCCGGCTCATGCGGCTTCACCGGCAGCCACCTCGGGACACAATTCTTGTATTCGAGATAAACCCGCCCGAACGTGGACTCGAGAACACCCTCCTCGTACCTCACGATAAAGCTGTATTCAGTCCCGAACAGCAGCACCGCAATCGGGAGGAACCACATCACTCCCGAGATTACTACAAACCCGATCCACACCAGGAAATTTCCGTTGTAAAGCGGATTTCGGCTCCAGGAAAAAACACCGTAGGTGACCAACCTGTGGACGGTACGGGAGCGGCGCCTCGTCGTCGTCCCCGCGGCAGCAACTCCCGCCAGGCGGAACGCTTCGCCCAAGGCGATGAGGAATGCGCCGACTACCCATCGATTGGGGGAAGTAGTGCCATGCGCAAGAATCGGGACGCCGAGGAATAGAACCGGAAGCCAGCCGCGATTCTTGAACAGCACCGAGCCGATGCGCGCCGAAGGCGTCATCTCGGCAGCACTCAGGCCTTGAATCTCCTCCGCCGGGGTTTGTTCAGCCGGGCGCGTTGAGAGTGTCACTCCTTGTCTTCCCACCGCGAAAAAATGTCGCGCCATTGTTCGGGCACTGGCATCGGCCGGCCATCCTTACCGAGAGTTACATAGACGATCTTCGCTTCGCAAACAATGTCCCCACGCTGGTTTCGCGCGGCCTGCCGCACGGTAAAGCTCGTTGTGCCAATGGTCAGCAAACCTGTTCGGATATTGAAATCGTCGCCTGGCAGGGCGGGAGTGTTATAGGTCGCCTCGACGTGCCGAACAACCGCCCATTGAGCCCGCGTGATGTAATCGCCGAATGACAACCGCTTCTCCAGAGCCGCCCAGCGCGCGCGCTCAAGCAGCGTCAACATGATGGCGTGATTCACGTGGCCGGCCGAATCGCAGTCGCCTGGGTAGATATGGATCTTCAGCTCGTCAGACATTCGGAAAAGTTAATCAAAAAGGACGTCTCCCAGCCCTCTCGCCGGGCTCAAACCCGACTCGCTAGATTGGAAGGATGAGCACAACGGCATCCGAGCCCCTGTTGTACATCGATACGCAGCAGGCCGCGGACGATTTTCTTACCGACATCTCGGAAATCAAGGAGATCGCGGTCGACACCGAGGGAGCGAGCTTTCACCGGTTCATCGACCGAATTTACCTGCTGCAGATCTCGACACGCGACCGCAGTGCGATCATCGACCCGTTACCGATCGGCATGCCCAAAGGGCTCGGTGAAATTCTCGAGAACAACGAGATTGAAGTCGTTTTTCACGACGCCGATTACGATCTCCGCCTGCTTCATCAGGATTACGGCTGGAACGTCAATCACATCTTCGATACGCGCATCGCAGCCCAGCTTCTCGGCATCAAGGCATTTGGTCTCGCCGCACTTCTCGAGCAGTTCTTCGACGTAAAGCTGGACAAGAAACACCAGCGCGCCGACTGGTCGCTGCGACCGCTAACTCAAGGGATGCTCGACTACGCCGCGCAGGACACGCGGTATTTGCTGGATCTCCGCGACATGCTCAAAGCGAAGCTCGAGAAACTTGGCCGCTCCGAGTGGGCGCGGGAGGAATTCCAGCGGCTCGAGGGCACGAAGTGGGAGGCTGACGATGGATCGGGTGCATTCCTGCGCATCAAGGGCGCTCGCGATTTGACGCGGCGTGAGCTTGCACTCTTGCGTGAGCTTGTTCCGTGGCGCGATTCGGTCGCGAAAGAACTCGACCGCGCGACCTTCCGTGTAATGGGTAACGAAGTGCTACTCGACATCGCGCGCTCAGCCCCTCGGACAGCGCGTGAATTGTCGACAATGAAGGGAATGCCCCGCGGAGTTCTCGAGCGCGGGGCCGCCGCGATGCTTGCAGCGATCGCGCGCGGGCTCGAAGCCGCGGAGGAGAGTCTTCCGAAATTTCCGCGCGCTCCAAAATGGGATCGTGAAGAAGATTTCGACGATCGCGTAGCGAAACTCAAAGCGGTTCGCGACGCCGCGGCGACAAGACTTTCGCTCGACCCGGGAGTTCTGTGCTCGCGCGAGCGGCTCGAGTCGATCGCCCGGAAGCATCCGGCGAAAATCGACGATTTGAGCGACATACAAGGGCTTCGGAAATGGCAGATCGGGGAGATGGGCGAGGATTTTGTGAATGCGCTCAACCCTAAGCTGCTCCGTTAGACTCAACTCGCATCCTACGCGCTCGTGATACTCGTAACTGGAGCGACCGGCTACATCGGAGGCAGGCTGGTGCCTCGCCTGCTGAAGGAGGGTCATAAGGTTCGTTGCCTCGTGCGAGATCCGGCCCGTTTGCAAGGCCGGGCATGGCACGACGATGTTGAAATCGTCGCCGGCGATGTGCTTGCACCGGGAACTCTCACGACGGCGATGCGAGGTGTGGAAGTCGCCTATTATCTCATCCACAGCATGGGCGCCGGCGCAGATTTCGAGCAGCGTGACATTTCCGCCGCCCGCAACTTCGGAGCTGCAGCAAAAGCGGCAGCAGTCGGCCGTATCGTCTATCTCGGTGGTTTAGCCGAATCATCCGCTGAGCTCTCGGAGCATCTTCGATCGAGACAACAGACTGGCGATGCGTTGCGCGAGGCCGGCGTCCCTGTCACGGAGTTTCGCGCCGGCGTGATCGTCGGATCGAACAGCGTTTCGTTCGAGATGATTCGCTACCTGACCGAACGTGTGCCGTTGATGATATGTCCGCGCTGGGTCTACACGCGAACGCAGCCGATCGGAATTGGCGACGTGCTCGATTACCTCGCCGCAACGCTCACGGTGCCGGAGAGCACGGGACGAATCATCGAAATTGGCGGCGCAGATGTGGTCACATACGGTGAGATGATGACGATCTATGCGGCAGCCCGCGGATTAAAGCGATGGCTCCTGCCGGTTCCCGTACTGACTCCTCGCCTGTCGTCTTTATGGGTGAACCTGGTGACGCCGATTCCGTCGGCTATTGCGAGGCCACTGGTAGAAGGATTGAGAAACGAGAACATAGTCAAGGACGAATCTGCGCGTGAGTTATTTCCGAACATCAGCCCGGCCGGATATCGTATGGCGGTTGAGCGCGCACTCGATCAGCTGAAGGCGAGCACTGTGGAGACCGCGTGGAGTGACGCGTTGTGCACGAGTCAGCGCGATGTAACTCCGGTCGTCCTCACGGATCAGGAAGGGATGATAGTGGAGCACCGGCAGGCCCAGGTCACCGCTCCACCAGCACGAGTTTTCGAAATGATCACGGGACTCGGCGGCAAACGCGGTTGGCTGTACATGGATTGGGCGTGGAAGATTCGCGGGTTGGGCGACCGGCTGATTGGCGGGGTGGGAATGCGCCGGGGGCGGCGTGATCCTGACAAGCTACGAGTAGGCGACGCGCTCGATTTCTGGAGAGTGGAAGCCGTCGAGCCCGAAAGACTATTGCGGTTGCGGGCCGAGATGAAAGTTCCGGGAAAAGCGTGGCTTCAATTCCGGTTGACGCCACTCGACGATGGCGGGACTCGCCTCGAACAAACCGCGTTCTTCGCGCCGAAAGGGCTGGCGGGCCTGACCTACTGGTACGCTCTGTATCCAATCCACCGCCTGATCTTCAGCGGATTGATTGGACGAATCGGGCAGAACGCGATGTTGTGATTCAGCCGGAGCCGATCTAGAACCCGAGGTACGCCCTCACCCGCGGCTCCATCTTCTCGGGAGTCCAAAACGGAGCCCACACCAGATTCATAACGACTTCCTCGACTCCCGGAAGCGTTTTAATCTCACGCTCGGCATCGCCCATGATCTCGGGACCCGACGGACACCCGGGCGACGTCAGCGTCATGTCGATCTTCACCTTGGCACCGTCAACGTGAATGCCGTAAACGAGCCCGAGGTCGAGGATGT
>JANYKY010000039.1 GCA_025357975.1 Gemmatimonadaceae bacterium | reverse complement strand
GCCGAGGCCGTAGGTGAGCCACGATCCGAGCGAAATCTCCGAAACATGGAGATCACTGCTCCCGAGTTGCCTGTACCTCATACGATCGATCCCTGATCTGCTAAAGTGACTTCCGTCTCTCGCACAATCCGCGCTAGGGGAATCTAATTGAGCACCCTACGTTAGAAGCGCGAGAAGAACGGCACACATACTGGAGACATAATGAAGCGTGCGCTCAAATGGCTCGGGTCCATCGCGGCAGTGCTAGTGGTGCTGATTCTCACCGGACTCGGCACCGTATACGCACTCACGATTACACGAATGGACCGGGAGTATCCCACGTCTGTCGAGTCCGTACGCATTCCTGCGGATGCCGCGTCCGTGGCGGGTGGCAAGCATCTCGTGGAAGCGATTGGGAAATGCCAGGCCTGTCACGGGGATAATTATGCCGGCAAGGTAGTCCTCGCCGGTGGAGGATTCGCACATCTCACGTCCGCAAATCTCACCTCCGGTAAAGGCGGGATCGGTGGCACTTATACCGACGCGGATTACATCCGGGCGATGCGCCATGGAGTGGGGCGAAATGGAAAAACTCTGTTCTTCATGCCGGCCGAGGCGTATTACCATTTCAATAACACCGACCTTGGGCAGATTATCGCGTACTTGAAAACGCTGCCTCCCGCAGACGAGAGCGTGCCGCGGGACAGGTCGATTGGCCCGATCGCGCGGGCCGTTTCTCTACTGACGCCGTTTCCATTGTTGTCCGCGCCGCTGGTGCCGGTGGGCGAGGCGCGTCCCGCTGACGTCCCGCCTGGCCCGACGCGAGAGTACGGTGAGTATCTATCGAAGCCGGGTGGATGCACGAGCTGCCATGGCGCGAGTCTCTCGGGTGGCAACAAAATCGACAATGTGGTGATTGCCGCGAATCTGACGCCGGGCGGAGAGCTGGGGAAATGGACCGAGGCGGATTTCATGAAGGCGATCAGAACAGGCGTGCGTCCTAATGGAACGGTTATCAGCGCGGTAATGCCGTGGCCCTACGCCAAAAACATGACTGACGATGAAACTCGCGCGCTGTGGTTGTACATCCACGGCATTCCGGCGAAGAAACTCGGCGAGAAGTAGACGCTAGCGTCCCGCCTGACGCCCGACCACGGACAAAAGAATCCACGGTATACAATGGTCGTCAGTTAGTGTTCCGGATGGTGGTGTCGCCCATAAATGCGCGCGGTTCGATAGGCGCGGGTCTTATATGCGACTGGCCGAGCAACTATTTTTTCCATCCCGTCTTGCTCCACCGGGACCGAAGCAAATCCTTCAGATCAGTGCGAAAGAATGCTCACAACTGAACAACGTACCGCCAAGATCGCGCAGCTTGCCGGCCATCCGCCGGCCCTTCGAAGTGCCGTGGAAGGTCTCAACGACGAGCAGCTCGACACGCCTTATCGCGATGGCGGATGGACGCCGCGACAGGTAATCCATCATGTCGCGGATTCGCATGCGAATGCGTACATGAGATTCAGGCACATCGTGGCTGAGGATCACCCGACGATCAAGACTTACGATCAGGATGTCTGGGCAGCGTGGCCCGACTCGAAGATGCCGGTGGATTGCTCGCTCAAGATGATCGAGGGACTGCACGAGCGATGGGTCGGCTTTCTTTCCGCGCTTCCGGATGAAGCGTGGGCGAGAAAGGGTAATCATCCGGAGCGCGGCGACATGAGCCTGGATGATTTTCTCAATGTGTATTCGGGTCACGGGACCAAGCACGCGAAGCAGATCACGGACTTGAGGGAGCGACTGGGCTGGTGAGATAAGGCCGATGGATCTCCCTCCAATACCGCGAGGCGAACGCCGCAGGATAGTTCGCTTCTTCACATTTCTTCCGGGTCTGCTCGGAGTGATTGTGACGCTCTTCGGAGCGTTTGGGCTAGGAGCGTGGGCGGCTGGCAGAGATTACCTCACGACGTGGATTCCCGGCTCGTTGCCGATGACTCCGCTGACAGGGTTTACCCTCATTCTTTGCGGTATCTCGCTTGTCGTCGCGCAGCGCGGGTCGCGCGGGTCGGTGTGGGTGTGCAGGATCATGGCAGCCGTGATCTCGGTCCTCGCATTGACAGTCATCTTCCTGTACGCCGTGAATGCGCCGGCGACAGTGGACGCAACTTTATTTTCGCAGATCGGGCTTGCGCGATTGGGCCACGAATCGCGTCGGATGGCTATCAATACAGCCATCGCGCTCGCTTTCTTTGCATTGGGTCTCGTATTCCTCGACGGGGATAAACGTTCACGGGGATTGAGATCGCAGGTTTTGGCAACGCTCACGATGCTTGTGGCGTTCATCGCGCTGGTCGGACACATATTCGACGTCCGCGATTTTTACAGCTTCCAGCTTCTGTCGGGGATGGCGCTTTCGACTGCGATTGCTCTCACGTTGCTCGGATTCGGGCTGATGTTTTCTCAGCTGGACCGAGGCGTGCCTGCGCTGGTTGTGGATGACGGTGCTGCAGGATTTGTCGCTCGCCGTCTTCTGCCGGGCGCGTTGTTCGTTCCGTTCGTGCTTACGATTCTGCGCGTTGCCGGCGAAGAGCGGGGCCTTTTTGGCCAAAGGCTTGGGGCGAGTCTGGGTTCGGTCGCGAACATGTTCTGCTTCTTGTTGCTGATTGCCTGGAGCGCGCGCGTTCTTCGCGCGACGGATCAGAAGCGCGGCGAATTGTTCCGGGCGGAGAGAGACGCGAGGGATGTTGCCGAGCGTGTGCGTGAAGAGGCGGAAGAGGCGATGAGTCAGGCGGTCGCTGCGCGCAAGGAAGCAGAAAGTGCAAATCGTGCGAAGGGCGATTTTCTGGCAGTGATGTCGCACGAGCTGCGGACTCCGCTGGCGGCCATCATGGGTTACCAGGAACTTCTCGCGGACGGGATCACCGGGCCAATCACTGAGCAGCAGGCCCAACAACTCGCAAGAATCAAGGCCAGTGCGCGGCATCTTTTGTCGCTGATCGATGAGATCCTGACGTTCACGCGTCTCGATGCGGGTCGAGAGCGACTGATCGTCGAGCCAATGGATCTCCAAAGCTCGATGAAACAGGCGGCCGAAATTGTCGAGCCACTGGTCGATGCCAAAAAGCTCGAGCTGAAAGTCATCCCCCCGTCGTCGCCGGTGTCGATCGAAAGCGATCCCACGAAGGTCAGGCAAATTCTTGTGAATCTGTTGTCAAATGCCGTAAAGTTCACTGACAACGGAAGCGTCACGCTCGAGGGTAAATCGCTGAAGACCGAAGTGCTGCTGATCGTCACTGATACGGGCATTGGGATTCAGCCAGACAACCTGAGCAGAATCTTTGATCCATTCTGGCAGGTCGAGCAGAAGGCCACGCGGCGTGCTACTGGAACCGGGCTCGGCCTCACTGTCTCGCGGCGGCTCGCGAACCTCATGGGCGGCGATATTGTGGTCACCAGTAATCCCGGAGAGGGAACTGTTTTCACTGTTACTCTGCCGGTCAAGGCACCGAACATTGCTGCTGCTATTCCGGTCAGAACCTCGCAACTTCGAGCTGGCTAAGATGCGGAAACGGTGAGTCGCGTGCCAAACTCTGCTCTCCGCTCCCCTTCTCCGTTCCCGTTCCCGTTATCCGTCGCCTGTTGTCAGTAGCCGGTGCGCATGCCCGATTTACGGTCACCCGAATCTAGAGAAAAGACACCTATGAAAAAACTTTTGTGGATTTGTACGGTCTGTATCGCGTTCTCTCTTGCGGTATCCGTTGGCTCGGCGCAGAGCATTGCCGATCACTATCGCACCACTGCAAACCGCATGATCAGCACCGAGTTCGCGGATAGCTCCGCGTGGAACCGTCTTGCCGAGATGACCGACAAGTTCGGCAACCGGCTGAGCGGGACCGATAATCTCGAGCGAACCATCGATTGGGTGCTTGCCCAGATGAAAGCCGATGGGCTCGACAATGTGCATGGCGAAAAAGTGATGGTGCCGCACTGGGTTCGAGGAGAGGAGTCTGCATCGCTGATCAGTCCTCGCGCGACTCCGCTTCACATGATTGGACTTGGGCGGAGTGTCGGAACTCCAAAGGCTGGCATTACTGCGCCGGTCATGATTGTCGGAAGCTTCGATGAGCTGACGCGGCGGGCTAACGAAGCGCCGGGGAAGATGGTGTTGTTCGATGTGCCGTTCACGAGCTACGGTGAAACGGTTCGATATCGCGGTGGCGCTGCATCGGCTGCGGCGCGTGTAGGTGCAGTTGCTGCGCTCATTCGCAGCGTGTCGTCCTATTCGATCCAGAATCCACACACCGGTGCGATGGGCTACGACACGACTGTGGCAAAGAAAATTCCGGCTGCGGCGCTCAGTGTCGAAGATGCGTTGATGCTGCACCGCATGATCAACCGCGGCGAGAAGGTTGTCGTCAATCTCAAGATGTCGGCGATGACGTTACCGGATGCGCCGTCACGTAATGTCATCGCAGAACTTCGCGGCTCGGAAAAACCAGATGAGATTGTCGTACTTGGCGGACACATCGACTCCTGGGATGTTGGCCAAGGTGCGATGGATGATGGCGGCGGAGCTGTGGCAGCCTGGGAAGCGGTGAAGCTCATCAAGCGGCTCGGGCTAAAGCCTCGGCGCACCGTGCGAGTAGTGCTGTGGACCAATGAAGAGAATGGCAGTCGCGGTGGCCTTGGGTATCGCGATGCGCATCGGGTGGAGCTAGGCAAGCATGTGCTTGCGATGGAATCCGACAATGGCGTGTTTGCGGTGAAGGGAATGGGCATCTCGGCAGGTGCCGGCGGAGTCGCAATGGCTCAGGATATCGGGTCGCTGTTCTCATCGTTCGGTGCAACGAAGGTTACGGACAGCGGAAGTGATGCCGACACGGATCCTCTCGAAGCACTCGGTGTCCCGACGATGTCGCCGCTTGTCGATGGCACTCGGTACTTCTGGTTTCATCACAGCTCAGGGGACACGATGGACAAGCTTGATCCGCATGAGATGGCGGAGAATGTCGCATTGCTCGCGGTGATGGCCTTTGTTGCTGCTGACATGCCTGGATACTTCCCGCGTCCGGCGGCTCGTCCGGGAAACTAGAGAGCGTTCATAATCGCCGGAATTTCATCGAGCAGCTCGCGCGCGAGAAAACCGATGCGACCAAGTCGTTTCGAGAGAGCGTTGCCGGCTGCTCCGTGAAGGAATACGCCCCACACTGCTGCGGTCAGCGGGGTCGCGCCGCGGGCGAGTAAACCCGTAACGATTCCCGCAAGTGTGTCGCCAGAGCCTGATGTCGCGAGGCCGATGTTGCCCGAGTCGTACAGATAGAGGTCACCGTCCGGCGAAGCGATATACGTATCCGAGCCTTTCAGTGCGACGACTGCGCCAAGTTTTGCCGCGGCTTCTGTCGCGATCCTTGCCGGGTCACGCTCGATCTCTGCTTTGTCGATACCGAGAGTGCTCGCCATCTCGCCGGCGTGCGGGGTGATAATCGCGTTGTCGTTCAACTTTTCGAGTGCGCGAGGATTTTGTCTGAGCAGGCCAAGAGCACCTGCATCGATGACTACCGGCGTTTCTTGCCATTTGCCCATCACGCGTTGGGTGAGTTTGGTGTTACTGTCGCTCGTGCGGAGACCGGCGCCGAGGAGGACTGCGTCGGCGTCGTTTGCATATCCGACGATTGTCGGGGCGGCCTTTTCGCTGATGGTACCGTTTGATTCCTCGAGTGCGGCGGCAAGGCATTCGGGTACTGAAACACCGACGAACGGGGCGGTTGTTCTGCAGGTGGCGAGTTGAAGTTTTCCGGCGCCAGCTCGTAATGCAGCGATGCCGGCAAGAATGATCGCTCCGGGAAGCTCGACTTCTCCGCCGACGATGAGTACGCGACCGAAGGTTCCCTTATGACCATCAACCGGGCGCGATGGCAGCGATGGC
>JANYKY010000028.1 GCA_025357975.1 Gemmatimonadaceae bacterium | reverse complement strand
AGTGGTTCGAAAGCGAACGGCGCCGACGACACCGGCAAGGCTGAATGCGAGAGCAAGCGAGTTCTGAACAACGATGATGATTCCAGCGACGACGAGCGGCAGGATGATCAAGGTCTGAACCACCTGCTGGCTGTGACCTTGTACAGAGCGCGCCGACATGTAGACCCACGAAACCGGAAGCATGAGGAGCAGCGTTCCGAACAGAATTACGAGAGTTGTTATCGCTACGTCGCCAAGAGTTCCCGGAGCGAAAAGCGATGACGTGTCAGTCGCACCACTCAGTCCATCCTGAAGTGCTTTCGTGCCGCCGGGAAGTCCTTCCATCGCCTTTCCCGCAAACAGCTGAGCAATTCTCGGGAATAGCAGGCTAAGCCCCACCGCCAGAAGAGCGAGCAGGAAATAATAGGCCAGGAGCCGGCGAATCGGCTTGCCCGATCCTAGCGAAAAGACGTCAATGGCTGACTGCAAAACGGGCATCGGGGCACTCCTGGTGCAAAAGGGACGCCTGAGTCGTTACGCATCTGGCACGAAAAAGGCCGCCATTTTTGTCGAGGCGGCCTTCATTAATATGGGCGCTCGGAGCTTTCATCGTGCGTCGAGCGCTTAGATCGTGTCCAGTTGAATCTACTGCCCTCTTCGTCCGGACTTTTGCGAAATCGCCTGCGGCTTGGATATCGGCTTCGCCTTCGGGCCAGCTGACTTCCGTGTCTCAGCAGCCCGCGACCCCGCCTTCGCCGGTTTCTTGTGCGAGAAATCCGGAATTACTGCATGTCCTTTTTTGGGCATTGAAAGTTCCCTGTTTTCGATACCTGAGAAAATTACTGCGTCTGCGTCATTCCCACCTGAAAACCTTTGATGAAAGGGCTGTGCAGAATAGAAAAACCACAGCCAGCACCGCTACGTCACCGACGTGCGCCAACCATTGATCACCTTTCCATATGCCTTGCAATAGCGAGACACAATACGTCAGCGGCAGTGCACGCGCAGCCCAGCGCATTCCCGGCGGCATAGCCCTCAGTGGCACAAACAGTCCCGACAATGCGATCATCGGGTAAAGAATGACGCTGCCGATTGGCTGCGCAAAGCGTGCAGTCGGGACGATGCTCGCAATGAGAAATCCTATCGACAGAATGCTGCAGACCGATATCAGCAGCGCGATTGTGAACCCGATTGCATGCACGTTGTCGCCGCTGGCGTAATATCGCTTCCCGGCGAACAGCGTCAGCGCCAGAGTAATGGCCGACAGGATGAGTTTCACGAGTACATGCGCCGTCAGAATCGTCTGCGGCCGCAACGGTGTCGCACGCAGTCGCTTGAGAATGCCGCCCTCTCGATATATCGAGATAATCGACACCAGCGAAAGCACCGCATTGACGGCAATGAGCAACGCCGCGAACACTGGTATGTCAATCCGGAATGCACGACTCGCAGCCAGCTCGCTCGGCTGAAACAACTTGGTCCCGAGCTTTCCCATCGCCACGAACACGATGACTGGAATGAAAACCGTTCCCAGTGCGCCCAATGGCTCGCGCAGAAATATCTTTATCTCGATCCAGGTGAGCTGCCAGAGTCCGCGCATAATTCAGCTCATCCTAGTCGCGGATCGACCGGCCGGTCACGCGGAGGAATACATCCTCCAACGTCGGCAAAACAGTGCGGAAGTCACTGACCCGAATCTGGTTTTCGGAAAGGCACCTAATCACTTCGGTAACGAGATCGTCGCCGCTTCCGCGAATGGTGAATCTCATTTCCTTGCGTACCACTTCCTCGACCCGGGGAATTCCTCTGAAGTACGCTTCGGCTCTGGGGTCTTCGGCGGTGAGTACAACCGTTCGCTCGGGACAGTACTTGTTGACGAGCTTCTCGGGAGTATCGATGTCGATAATTTTTCCGTGTTCGATGATCGCCACCCGATCACACAGGCGCTCGGCCTCCTCCATCAGGTGCGTGGTCAGGAAGACTGTCTTGCCGCGAGCGCGAATTCCACGGACGAGCTCCCATATCGCATGTCGTGATTGAGGGTCGAGTCCGGTGGTCAGCTCGTCGAGAAAAACGAGCTCGGGATCATTGATGAGCGCCAGCACAATGAACAGCCGCTGCTTCTGCCCGCCCGAAAGTGTCATGAACCGGGCGTTGCGCTTTTCAGCCAGGCCCAGCTGTTCGAGCAGGCGATCACCATCTGCTGCTGGTTTTCGATAGAGCGACGACCAGAGGTGAACGGCTTCTTTCACTTTGATTCGCTTCTGTAGCTGCGCTTCCTGCAGCTGAACTCCGATGCGGTCCTGGAGCTTGTAAATATCCCTGAACGGGTCGAGGCCGAGTACGGTGATGGATCCGCTGTCACGGGTACGAAGGCCCTCGACACATTCAAGCGTGGTGGTTTTGCCGGCTCCGTTTGGGCCGATGAGCCCGAAGATTTCGCCGTCGAAAACCTCGAAGGAAATGTCGTCTACAGCGACGAAAGAGTCATAGGTCTTCCGGAGTGCAGAGACTTTGACAATCGGTTTCGGTGCGATCACGAAAACTTGCTGAGCGCTACTCCGAGGAAAGTGACCGTAAGCCAGAGAGTGATGCTTGCCAGTGATGCTGTATGCAGACTCGCCCAGTCTTCGGCACTGGTGGCCCCCGCACCAGCGAGTTTTTGTTCCGAGCTTCGCATGCGCGCGCCGTTCACGAGCAAGACTGCAAGGAAGGCCATCTTCAGCCAGAAGATCCAGGATGTGGGAAAGTTGTCGATTTCAGCGGCGACCAGAAGCAGCCCGCTGATGATCGAAACGGCGAGCGACGCTATCACGATCCCGTGAGTCTTTGCCAGCTCAGCAAGGTGCCGCCCCCGATCTGCGTCTTCTCCTTTGGACAGCCGAAGCGTCAGCCGATCGAGACCAATCGCGATCCCCCCTCCGACAACAATCGGCGCGATATGCAAGAAAATCACGATCGTCTTCGCGAGCTTCGAGTGTTTCATGAAGTCGCCCCACGGTGCAGTAAGGTCGATGAGCGCCTTGGGAATTTCGATCTGCATTTTGGAATCCGGTTGAGGTACGTGACTGAACAGCACCATGTTCATGCCGCAAGATATCCGAGATTGGCCTAGCCGTTTGCCACGATTGTTTCCAGCGCTTCCCAGCGCTCTGTAAGCTTCGCTATTTCTGCGTCGAGGGCCACTACGCGCGCCTTTGCCGCTGCTGAAGCGGCACCATCTCGCAGCATGGCCTGGTCAGCCAGCGACAGATAAACACGTTCCCGCTCCTTTTCTTTCTCGTCGATGCGATCGGGAAGACTTGCGAGCTCAGTGGACTCCTTGAAACCGAGTTGTCGCTTCGGCTGCTTAGCGGCGCGGACGGTCGCTCGCTTTACTGGAACCGTGGTTCGCGGAAGCTCCCTTGCCGGTTGCGGGCGCTGGCGCAGCCAATCGGAGTATCCGCCAACGTATTCGCCGACGTTGCCGCCTCCTTCGAACACGAGAGTGCTCGACACGACATTGTCCAGGAATTCTCTGTCGTGGCTCACGACGAGAAGTGTTCCTGAAAAATCGATCAGAAGTTGCTCGAGGAGATCGAGCGTTTCGATATCGAGATCATTTGTCGGCTCATCGAGCACAAGAAGGTTGAATGGACGGATAAAGAGGCGCGCAAGTAGCAGCCGATTGCGTTCGCCGCCGGACAGCGCTGCAACAGGTGACCGAGCGCGGTCCGGAGGGAAAAGGAAATCCTGCAGGTAAGTGAGGACGTGCTTATCGTCGCCGGCCACCCTGACGAAGTCCGCTCCGTCTGCAATGCTGTCGAACACGGTGCGATCGGGATCGAGTTGCTCCCGCATCTGGTCGAAATAAGCGAGCTCGATCCCTGTTCCAATTCTGATCGACCCTTTGTCTGGCTCGAGCTCACCGAGAAGAAGTCGCAACAGCGTCGTCTTGCCGGTTCCATTTGCGCCGATCACGCCTACTCGATCGCCACGCATGATGGTCGTCGTGAAGTTCCGGACGATGACTTTTTCAGCGCGAGAGAAGCTCACACCGGTCGCTTCTGCGACGAGCCGGCCCGAACGCTCCGCCTCCTGAGCACGCATGCTTACGGTACCGGTGCGATCCCTGCGTGCCTTACGCTGAGAGCGAAGCGACTCGAGGGCCCGCACGCGTCCTTCATTCCGCGTGCGGCGCGCCTGGATGCCTGTCCGAATCCAGACTTCTTCCCGCGCCAGCTTCTTGTCGAATTCCTCCCACTCGCGGGACTCGGCGACGAGCGATGCGTCTTTCCGCTCGAGATAGGTGTCGTAGTCAGAACCCCAGTCCATCAGGCGTCCTCGGTCGAGCTCCACAATTCGTGTGGCAAGCCGGCGCAGGAACGCGCGATCATGCGTCACGAAAAGCAGCGTGGTCCCACGATCGATCAGAAAATTTTCCATCCACTCAACTGCTTCGGTATCCAGGTGATTGGTTGGCTCATCGAGAAGGAGAACGTCTGGATCCCGAATCAATGCGCGAGCAAGAAGTGTTTGTCTTTTCCGGCCGCCTGATGCGGCGCTAAAGTCGATCTCTCCGTCCAGTCCCAGATGCAGCAGAACTGTCTCGACCCTGCTGTTGGTCTCCCACGCCTTTGCATTGTCGAGCGCGTGATGGAGGCGGTCAAGCTCGCGAAGCGCGGCATCGCTGTGGTCAGTTACGAGTCGAAGACCTGCCTCGTGATAACGCGCCAGAAGCCGGCCGACTTCTCCCAACCCCGCAGCGACGACATCGAACACCGTCCCGCGAACGTCATCCGGAATTTCCTGTTCGAGCCGGCCGACCGTTACACCCGTCTGGCGAACCACCTCACCAGAATCAGGCTTTACGGTGGCGTCCAGCAGCTTCATCAGCGTGCTCTTGCCAGCGCCATTTCTTCCAAGCAGGCAAACGCGCTCGCCCCGCTCGATGCTGAACGAGGCGAGATCCAGAATTCGGGGTCCCCCGAATGCGATGCTGACTTCCTGCAAGCCCAGTAGGGCCATGAATTCCCTTATTTCTGACTGAAAGCCCGAAGTGCTAACTTCAACTCATGTCAAAGTTATCACCTTACCGCTCGCTTTCCGTTGACCGCCGAGTCGCGCTTGTTACCCACGTCATGGAGTCGAGTCGAGAGGGTCGCAATCAGTTCATCGGCCGCCTTGTCGACCGCGGCGGCGGCTTCCGCGCAGTGACACTGAGAACATGGCCGGTCGAACGGCTCGCTAAGGAAATTGTCAGGATGAAGGCGGAGACAGCGACCGATGAGCTCGATCTCCTACAGCTTTTATATGTCGATCTGGAGCCCGGAATTCAGACGACATTTCTCGACGCGGCTGGAGTGGCTCACGAAAACGGCAAGATCGCCGAAGCGCTCGAGCCGCCGTACTGCGATGAGGACGGAGTCAAGCGAGGGGCGGCGGCGGTTCAGGAGAAGCACGGTAGCGAAGGAGCTCATTATCTGAGGACGATCGCCAAATACAGTCACGAAGGATGGCCCGGGATCGACGCAATCGTTAGCGAACTTTGAGCCGAAACAGACTGCAGGAAATTCCGTAGTGTCCACTGAACTTCGATAAGGAGGCCCACGATGGGACAAGGCTCAACTGGAAACGTCATCGCTGCGGTATGCAGCTTCTTCATCCCGGGGTTGGGACAACTCGTGCAGGGAAGACCGTTTGCGGCCGTGATCCAGTTCGTTCTGGCCGCAGTGCTGTGGTTTTTCCTGCTTGGCTGGCTCGTTCATCTCTGGTCAATCGTCGACGCTGCCAGGTACAAGCCGGCGTTGTGAAATTCGCCAACATGCGCGCACATTGCACCGGCTGATGGCTTCAGGAACGCCTTTCCCGGGAATTCGATGCTCGTTGCAATCGTCGGCGGACCTGGTGTTGGAAAAAGTACGCTTCTTCGCCAGCTCGGCGACCTTTACCACTTCGGATCATACGGAGAAGGCGAAAAAGGGGTCTGGGATCCGGCTGTTCTCGTCGACATCGAAGCTGGAGTAAACGCCGTCGGCGTCACTGAATACTTCGGCCGAGTTTACGATGCCAATTATCGCTCGGCCCTCGAACACGATTCACCAGACAAGGTCATCTTCATCGAAGGCGCTCGCATCACGCTCGAAGCGCACATCGTGGAATACCCGGAGGAGGAGCACCCCGCGCTCCGCGATGTCCTGTCAATCGGCGACAACTGGAAGCCTGACAAGATCATCATCCTGACGTCGAGCTCTGACACCATCGAGAAGCACATACGCCTGCGTCACCGCGCGCACGAGCAGGTGGAAAACATGGCGCGGCGTTTTCGCATCATCGACGACGAATTCACGCGGCTCGCTCGCGAATATCCGAACACGGTTCTCATCAACCGCGACGGAACGGAATTCCATGATCGCAAAGGGCTCGAGCGGATCATCCACATCGCGGGGCTTCCTCCCTTCCGCGACATCGCCTACGACCGCATGAACACCTGACATCTCGAGCCCGAGGCGGCAGCCGCCACTGTTGTGTTCCCTGAATCCAGCCAAGGGCATTGTCGAGCCCCAGCGCCACTCCCATAATGAAGGCGGCCCTTCCGTAGCGAGACTTGAACCCGGCGACTCCAGCTATCTGATTGAATGGCCGCTTTGACGGCTCCACCAGGAATCCAAAATACAGTCCCTTCACGAATGCACGCAGGCCCGTGGAGTTGTCGTTTTTGAAACACATCGTGCATCGAATAATTGACGCCGATCAGTAATTCAGTCGGCTTGTTGCCGTGCTCAAAAGTCTGGTCGGACACGTTGTACTTGGTTTGGCGAATCGTGGTGAAGGCCGCATTCGCTGAAAGAAAAACGCGCTCCGACGGGCCGGTGACAATTGTGGTGATCACAGGTGAGTTACCACCTTCGTCCTCTTTGTCCCCGTGTTCTTTCCCGCCCTTCTCTTTCCCACCTGCTTCAGCAGTCCCGACCTGCGCGGTGATTTTAAGAACGGCGCGGCCGTCTCTCAGCCGGTACTTCCGGCGCGTCACGCCAATGTTCGCGTGCGCTTCTCCTTTCTCCATTTCGCCGGCGGACCCTGCTGTTTCGACGACGCTGTCGAGATCGGTTGTAAGTCTGCTTTGCCGGGCTTGCTCCTCGAACACCACGCTGGGAACCTCGCCTTGCGCTGCAAATACTATGACCTCGACGCTATCGCCCTGATGGCTGACCCGGCGATTGGATGAGTGATCGGAGAGGTGCTCGCCGTGTGCCCTGATGAAGGCCAGAACGCGAT
>JANYKY010000007.1 GCA_025357975.1 Gemmatimonadaceae bacterium | reverse complement strand
CTCAGCTTTGACCGGCGTGAGGGCGCTTAGGTCTTTTCTCTTCCGGCCCGTAGCAACGTCGACGGCTCGGTAACTCTCGATCAGCGACTCGGCGAATCGGCCCTCAACTACGTACCGGTTGCCATGAGAAAGCACTTTCCCTCCGTCGGCCTGCACGTGAAAAGGAGGGAGGATCTCGATCTCACGATCGGGCATCTCGTCTTGGAAGAGAGTCATCGATTTAGAAAATTCTGTGGTTTGCATGTGTGTGGAGTGCCGGAAATGAGGTCATTTTTTCAGTGTATACGTGCCTGAATGCGTGTCAACACAAAACTTTGAGATGAAGAAAACTTCATCCGCCCTGCCGTGGTTTGCGGGCGGCATAAAACGGAATAGATCGGGATCCCAGCGGCTTCTCGACGATCTGCTCGTCGCGCGCAGCTCGTGATCGACGGTCGTTTTTCTGCGCTTTGATTACGGGCTTTCGCGTGAGGGCGCGACGGCGCAATGCTTCGGCGCGAAGCTCTGCCGGACTAAGCGAGCGAATGTCGATCGGAAGATCGTCGCTCACTTGAGTTGCTCCCGGCCAGCTGGCGTTGAATACCATGCGCCGGCGAATTCACGGCCGATCGATGTGACGCCGACGTGTCCGACCTCGAGATCGCAATCGATGTAAACGTTGAAGCCAGCCTTTCTCGCTTTCTCGCAAAAGACATAGTCCTCGAGCGTGCCTGGCTTGTCTGGTGGGCTTTCAAACCAAGGAGTCCGCAACGTCTCGAGTACATGGCGCTGAATCAGCGTGCAGCCCATTCCCACGGCGTTCGCTTTCCGGACGCCGTACATATCTGCAGCGGACTTGATTCGCTCTTTATCCTCCGGCAGCTCCTCGATCTCGGCCGCGGCGAGCCGGTACGGTTGCTGCCTCGAGTAGCAAAGGGCAGCGATCACATCTGCTCCGACAGCGGCGGCCGAACAGAGCAGAGAAAACGCGGCTCGCGCGGGCGGCTCCATATCCGAATCGACGAAGAGAATCCATCTGAACGTTTCGTCTCTGAGGAATTCTTCGATCAGCCGATTCCTGTTCGCTGAGCTGCTGCTCGGACCTTCCGTCGTCATTCCCACCGAAGAGCCGGGCGGTAGCGAATGACTGAGAGTGAGCAGGGCGCGAGCTGACACGCTCCACATCCACGACGTAACTGGGATCGCGAGCACGCCAGGAGGGAAGCCGCCGACCCGTCCGATCACCCTGCACTCCCCAGCGTGGCTTGGCCGCCTTTTTCGCCGCTTCGACGCGCCTTGGTGGCGTGTATGGTGGCGGAGCCATGGACCATTAAAAACGCAAGTCGCCGAACCCGTGAAGATTCAACGACTTGCGCAATAGCAGGAGCGGGACTCGAACCCGCGACCCCGGCATTATGAGTGCCGTGCTCTAACCAGCTGAGCTACCCTGCCTCACCGTCGCGAACTGAATTTCTCAGCCGGCGATAGCACGCATGCAAACGGCCGGCCCTCTCGGACCGGCCGCGCACACTTCCCATTGAAAATCCCAACCATGGCGGGGGCGGGATTTGAACCCGCGACCTTCGGGTTATGAGCCCGACGAGCTACCAGGCTGCTCCACCCCGCGATAGAAGACTGAATCTAGGCCTCCGGGCATGAGAGTCAAGGCGTCCGGAAGCTTTAAAGCCATCCCTTCGCACGCGCAATTCTTGATGCCTCGACCCGCGTAACCGCCCCGACTTTGGCCATCGCCTCAGACAAATAGTTCCTGACGGTTCCCTCCGACAACCCGAGCGCAGTCGCAATGTCATTCGTTGTCCTGCCCTCACCGGCAAGACGCAGCGCCTGACGCTCACGGTCGGTCAACGGATCAGCTTCTCCCCACGCTTCAGCAGCGAGATCGGGATCGATCGCGCGCAATCCCGAGTGAACACGCCGGACAGCGCTGGCAAGCACCTCCGGCGGACTGTCCTTCAACAAATATCCCGAAGCACCCGCGTCCAGGGCCCTCCGCAAATAACCAGCACGCGCAAACGTCGTCACAATCACCACACGCGTTGGAAGCCCCTGCTTCTTCACCGACGCAGCGAGCTCGATACCGGTCATCTCGGGCATCTCGATATCCGTCAGTAGCACGTCCGGCCGCAATTCGAGTGTCATCGTAACTGCCTCGGCGCCATTTCTCGCCTGGCCCACGACCTTGATGTCTTTCTCAATATCGAGCAGCGCAGCAAGGGCACCCAGCACCATCCCCTGATCTTCGGCAATGACGACGCGGATCAAGCGACGATGTGCATCGGCATGCCCGCACCTGTACTTGCCGGCGGATTCCGCAGCTCGATGATGATTTCTGTTCCGCCATCTCGATCTATTGACAACTCACCACCGATCGCCTCCACGCGCTCGCGCATTCCGGACAAACCGCTTCCGTCATCACCCTTCCGCCAGGTGCCATCATCGCCGACCAACAACCTTCGCAGGCCGCCTTCTTCAGTCACCGAGATCGAACACCTCGAAGCGCCCGAATGTTTTACGACATTAGTCGCTGCTTCTCGCACCGCTAGCGCAAGAACCCCTTCCTCGTTCGCCGCAAGTTGAACTAAACCGATCGACACATCCGCCTCGATCCCCGCCGCAACGAGCATCTGCTGCGCGCTGGCGACTGCGCGTGCAAGGCCCGCATCACGATATCCCGCGACCGCCGCACGCACTTCGCTGAGCGCTTCACGCGAGATCCTTTCGACATCCCTGATCTCGGTTATTGCGCGGGCCGGGTCACGCTCCGCAATTCGGGAGGCAAGCGAAGACTTCAACGTTATCAACGAGAGCGTATGTCCAAGCAGATCATGCAGATCTCGAGCAATGCGCTCACGCTCGGCGACAGTGGCAAGGTGTTCGATTTCCTCACGGGCAAGCCGCAGCTCCTTGTTTGCTTCCTTTACCGATGCAAAGTGCGCGTTCACACCGCCGACCATCCAGATGAGAACGGCTGCCCACACCCACGCGAGGAACGGCACACGAAACAGAAGCGCTTCGGCAAGCAGAAGTGCCGTGAGCGCGCCCAATATCTGAATCGCGAGTCGGGTCGGGCGCTGCACGCCCGCAAAAGACGCAGCGAAAACGAAGAACACAAAGCCCGTTGCGTTCGCTGGCGCGAGCACAGCGCCAATCAGCGCGATGCCGACAATGATCAGATACGCTTCCCTGCCTCGCGCCCAGAATCCACGGAAATACAGTGGCAGAAAAAGGAGCGCAGCAATCGCGCTGAAGACCCACCCGCGACCTGACCTGTCGAGCAACGGCTGCAGAAAAACGGTCGGCAGGTACATGAGCCACACGTACGGCGTCCAGCCGAGGTAACGATCCTCCGGCAGTAAACGAAAGCGGATCTGGGGAGGCGTGGGGGTACTCATGGTATCAACCGTAAGTCTTTCCCTCATCACGCCTGAAAGCAATGACAGCTATAGTCGTGAAGACCAGGGCGAATAAAGCGAGCGCCCCAATATGCTCTGGAAGTTTCGACACCGGTTCCACTCCAACCACCGTCAGTGCAAGGCGCGCGAGATGATAAGGCGGAAGGAAGTGTGCGAAGCCGCGAAGAACAGACGGGAGCATCTCGGCCGGGATAAACAATCCCGAAAGGAATGCACTCGGTAGATAGAACGCGTTAACGATTGCCGGAGCGGAGTTCGGGCCGACGAGATACGCCACCGCGATTCCGGCCGC
>JANYKY010000472.1 GCA_025357975.1 Gemmatimonadaceae bacterium | reverse complement strand
CGATGCATCGTGATTCCACGGCCGGCGGACAGGTTCCTGGCGGCCTGCCGCCCGAGCTGATGCCGGACACTGTTGGCCATGCGCCCGCGGCGGCTCCGCGTCCAGTCGATTCTGCCGCGGCTGCCCGTGCCCGAAAAAGGGCCGCGGCGCGGCGGGACTCGATCAAGCGCGATTCGGTTCAGCGCGATACATCGGGCGTGCTCCGCAGCCCAACACGAGGTAATTGATGAACCTTGGCAGTATAGCTCGCGCAATTGCGACGTTCCTGATTCTCGTGCTGCTGCATTACACGTTGAGACCGCTTCTCGGCTGGCGTGCACCGATGGATTTTCTTCTCCTCGCCCTGCTGCTCTCGGCCATCCGGGTGCGGCCCATGTTCGCCGCGATCATTGGGCTCGTCCTCGGTATCGTCTCGGATTCGCTTACGCCAGAGGCTCTTGGAGCAGGTGCTGTAGCGATGACAGTAGTCGGCTATCTCGCATCGTGGCTCAAGGCAGTTTTCTTCGCCGACAACCTGGCGCTCAATGCGTTTTTTTTCTTCCTCGGCAAATGGATCTTTGACGTCATCTACTTCAGCTTCGAGCAGAAGCTGGGGGGGATCGAGCTGGTCCAGCAGCTTTTGTTGTGGTCTCCGCTTTCCGCTGCCGCGACAGCGCTAGCCGGTATATTGCTATTGCTGGTTATGCGTCCGCTGCTGGAGCCGTCACGAGTATGAGTTTTCATCCAAATGACATTGCGCGCCGAACCCGCCTTACCTCATACGCGCTCGGAGTCGGGTTCGTTCTGCTTCTGAGCGCCTTCTTTCGCGCCCAGGTTCTAAACAACGCGTCGTATCTGAGGCAGTCGCAGGACAACAGTCTCAGGACCATCCCGCTGCCTGCTCCGCGCGGAATCATCTACGATCGCAAGGGCAATGTCATCGCCGAGAACCTGCCGGCGTATGCTGTTTCGCTGACGGCTCCCAGTCTGGATTCTCTTCGCGGATCGTTGAAGCAGCTGCAACCGACGCTGCAGCTTACCGATGCCGATATCAACGCCGCCGTCCGGCGATATCGTCGTGCGCCAACGCGCCCCACTGTTGTTCTCCCCGATGCGTCCATCGACGTCGTCTCCGTACTCGAAGAACATCGAATCGATTTTCCGCGGTTGATCATTCAATCGGTTCCAAAGCGCTTTTATCCAGACGGCCCGATCGTCGCGCCGTTCGTCGGTTACACTGGCGAGGTTACCGAGACAGAGCTGAGCACGCCCGAATTTGCCGGTTACAAGCCCGGACAGGTGATTGGAAAGGGTGGGCTGGAGAAGCAGTATGAGAGCGTTCTGCGCGGAAAGGAGGGGGCGAAGTTCGACGAAGTCGATGCACGCGGCCGTCCTGTTCGCGACGCCGGTTTTCGGCCTGACTCCGCTCCAGTCGGGGCGCCCGCCCTCAAGACAAACATCGATCTCGATCTTCAGAAATTCGTGGCTTCGGTATTCGGGGATTCGCTGCAGGGCGGTGCTATTGCGCTCGATCCTAAGACAGGTGCCGTGCTCGCTTTATATAGCAACCCGAGCTTCGATCCGAACCGCTTTACTGGCGGAATTCCAGCGGACTACTGGAAGGCGCTTAACACTGATCCTCGCCGGCCTTTGTTCAACAAGGTGATTCAGGGGACGTATCCGCCTGGCTCCACATGGAAGCTTGCTACCTCCGTGATGGGACTCGAAGAAGGTCTCATCACCCTGAATTCTCACATGCCAGTCGCATGTTCTGGCGGTCTGCAATACGGGCGGAGGTATTTCAAGTGCTGGGAAAAGAAAGGACATGGGAGTGTCGATCTCGCTGGGGCGATCACTCACTCCTGCGACGTGTACTTCTATCAGCTGGGCCTCAAGATCGGCCTGTCGAAACTTGTTGGCGGCGGCATCGATCTTCAGTTCGGTGACCGATCCGGAATCGATCTTCCGAACGAATACAAGCCGCGCTTTCCTACTCGCGATGTTCGCGCTTACTACAACCGGCGCTTCGGTGCGAACTGGAGCAACGCCGAAGTATTGAACCTCGCGATTGGGCAGGGAGCGAACTCGCAGACCGTGGTGAACATGGCGCGATTTTACACTGCGCTCGCGACTGAAGGCACTGCATCGAACCCTGAGCTCGTTGCGAGACATCCGGTTCAGAAGCGCGTGATTAACCTTTCGGCCGCTCAATTTGCAGGACTTCGCTCAGCGATGGCCGGTGTAACATCAGCTGGTGGAACGGCCGCTTCAGCAAATATTCAGGGTCTTGTAATCGCCGGTAAAACGGGTAGCGCCCAGAATTCAGAGAATCCGAACAAGGATCACGCGTGGTTCGTCGGCTTCGCTCCTGCTGATAATCCGAAGATCGTCGTGGCGGTGTTTCTGGAGTTCGGAGTTCACGGATTTTTTGCGGCCCGCGTGGCATCGAAGATCATTGGCAGCTACCTGGGCTTTACCAACGTCGTTGCAAATACAGAGGGCGGTTGATGCGTCGGATTGTAGCTGATTATCCCCTCGTAATAACCGCGTTTCTGTTGTCCGTGTATGGTGTTTCGATGGTGTATTCGGCCGGCCAGACGGATACGCCAACGGCCGTTGCACATGCTTGGCGCGCGCAGGCACTTTGGCTCGGGTTGGGCCTGCTCGGAGCGTATGGAATCAGCAGATCTTCCGTTCGGTTTGTGGAGTGGGTGACGCTTCCTGCGTACATCCTGTCCACAGTGCTTCTCGCAGCGACACTCGTAGTCGGCAAGGGTGCCGGAACGGCGGCCAGCTCCAAGAGCTGGCTCGCGATCGGAAGCGTAAGAATCGGACAGCCTTCGGAGCTGGCGAAGCTCACCGTAGTTCTGATGCTCGCGGCAATTCTCGCCAAACGAAAGGAGGCGCCGAGGTCACTTCTCGATCTCTGGCAGCCGGCACTGGTGGTGGGGATACCGTGGGTGATCATCATGCTCCAGCCTGATCTGGGCACGGGCATCGTGTTCATCGGAATCTTTTTCGGTATGCTGTACTGGTCAGGTGTTGCATGGCCGCTTCTACTTCTTCTTGCGAGCCCGGTGGTCAGCCTCGTTCTTTCTTTCAGCACTGGAATGTGGGGCGCGTGGTTCCTGGTCCTGCTTGCCCTCGTTCTGTACTACCGGCCCTACCTGATCGAGGGAATCGTTCTTCTCGCGGCAAACATTGCCACTGGCGTCGTTGCGCCGATTCTATGGGAAAAACTCAAGCCATACCAGCAGAACCGGCTGAAGGTGTTTATCGATCCGTCGGCAGATCCGAAGGCGTCAGGATACCACGTAATCCAATCGAAAATCGCCATTGGGTCTGGGGGCATCTTCGGTCAGGGCTTTACGCTAGGTACTCAAAAGCGGCTGGCGTTTCTTCCGGAGCAGCATACCGATTTTATTTTCGCGGTAGTGGGCGAAGAGATGGGTTTTATCGGCGTTACTGCCGCGCTGACTTTGTTTCTCGTGCTGTTCCTGAGGATCACACAGATCTCGGGCCGTGCGAACGATTCCTACAGCTCGCTGGTTGCTTTCGGCCTGATGACGAGCTGGTTCGTGCACGTCCTCGTCAACGTGGGAATGACGCTGAACCTCATGCCGATCACCGGCATTCCGCTGCCGTTCTTTAGTTACGGCGGATCGTTCATGCTCGCGAGCTGGCTGGCTATTGGAGTTCTGATGCGGATATCAGGCGAAGGTCGCGGCAAAGCTGCGTTCAAGCCGAGCTAGTTTCTACCGGTCCTAACTGCAATTAGACGCAGAGAACGCAGAGGGCGCAGAGAACTGCAACTGCAACCGCCAACGGCCTTGGACACATAATCCACAGAGAACGACATCACCGCCTTCTCTCCTGTTTCAGGACTCGTGTCCATCCGATAGTTCGATTTTGGGGTTAACCGCGACGACATTCGGCAATCGTGTTGAAGGCGAAATGTCTTTCAACAAAGAAAGACAATATTGTCGCCCCCAACTGCGGACCGCATCGATTTGACGCCCGAATGTCGTTCTCTGCGCACTCTGCGTTCTCTGCGTCCAAAGCGGTTGTTTTCGTTCTGCCGCCCGCCAACCAGGGTTGCTCTAGCTAAGCCAGGCGATCACATTTCTACAAATGGCCTGGTTCCGTAAAGAGAAAAAAACCCGCACTCCTCGGCGCGAGCGACTCGAGATACCGGCGGACGCATGGGAAAAATGCGAACGCTGTGGTCACACTGACATCCGCGAGAAATTCGTTCGCAATCTCAACGTCTGCCCCAGCTGCGAGCATCATCGCCGAATTCGGGCGATCGATTACGTCAACATCCTTCTCGACGACGGGACTACTGAGGAGACCGAAACCGAGATTCGCTCCATCGATCCACTCGGGTTTCCCGAATACCCCGCGCGCCTCGCAAAAGCGCTCTCCAAGTCCGGCGAAGGCGATGCCATTCTCACATTCACCGGCCAGCTCCTCGGGCTGCCCGTCTGTCTCGGCGTGATGGACTTCGCCTTCATGGGTGGCTCGATGGGGTCAGTAGTCGGCGAGAAAATCGCGCGACTTGGCCAGAAAGCTCTCGAGCGAAAATTTGCGTTCATACTCGTCTCATCATCGGGCGGGGCTCGCATGCAGGAAGGCGTCCTGAGCCTGATGCAGATGGCGAAAGCGGCGGCAATACTTTCGCAGCTTTCCGAGAGAAGAATTCCGTACGTCTCGATTCTGACTAATCCAACGACCGGTGGTGTAAGCGCCAGCTACGCGATGCTCGGCGACGCAATTCTGGCCGAGCCAGGTGCCGTGATTGGATTCGCGGGGCCGCGCGTTATCAAGCAGACCATCGGCCAGGATCTTCCCGAAGGATTTCAAACTTCGGAATTCTTGCTCGAACACGGGATGGTGGACATGGTCGTCCATCGCAAGGAACTTCAGCAAACCGTTGGACAATTGCTGAGGCACATGAGTGGAAAGCCAGCGGCGACGGGGTGGACAGCGGCCTGACGTCGTATCGCGAATCGATCGACGCGCTCTTCGCGCGCACGGGCGCTACTTCCAACTTCGGCCTTGAGCGAACACTCGCTTTCCTGAATCTGCTGGGCAACCCGCACAAGCGGCTAAATACTTTTCACGTTGCCGGCACAAACGGAAAGGGAAGCGTGGTTGCGACCTTGTATGCGCTGTTGCGGGCGAAAGGACTTCGCACCGGCCGGTACATGTCCCCACACCTTATCGATTTCCGCGAGCGCATCGTTGTAGACGACGCGATGATCGACGAGAAATACGTTGTGGATTTTCTCGCGAGGTGGTCTGCTGAAGTAGAGAAGCTGGGCGCGACGTTTTTTGAGATCACCACTGCGATGGCGTTCGATTATTTCGTTCAGGCCGGAGTGGACATTGCCGTGATCGAGACCGGACTTGGCGGACGCCTCGATTCGACCAATGTGATTTTGCCTCTCGCCGCGGGAATCACTTCCATCTCGATCGATCACACCGAATACCTCGGCAACACCGAAGAGGAGATCGCGCGAGAGAAAGCCGGCATCTTCAAGCCTGGTGTTCCAGCCGTCATCGGGCCGATGTCGGCGAATGCGAGAATCGAGATGTACAGGACGGCGACGAGCGGGGGCGTCGATTCGGTAATCGACGCAACGCGACTATTCCGCACATCAGATGTCGTCGTTCGTCAATCCGGAACGTGGTTCACGGTTCATAACGGCGATGAGACCGTGCAGATGCACACCGCCCTCATCGGGGCAGCGCAGGCGGACAACGCTTCCGTCGCTCTGGCCATGCTACGCAGCGCGCAGTCGCCGTGGACGGTAACACTGCAGGACGCGGCTACCGTGTTGCCGTCAGTAAGATTGCCTGGTCGCTTTGAAAGAAGCGGGAAGTACATTCTCGATGTCGCGCATAATCCGGACGGAATGAAGTCGCTCGTTTCAAGCCTGCAGGCACTTGGGTTGGAGACGCCGGTCGTCGCTGTGCTCGGCGTCCTGGCGGACAAAGACTGGAAGGCAATGATGCAGATTCTTTCAGGCGCAGTGGCCGAGCTGATCCTGGTTGCGCCGCCGACTGCACCATCGAACCGGGCGTGGGATCCACATGAGGCGATTGCGTTTGCCGCCGACAATTCAATCAAAGCGCGATTCGAGCCGGATTTCACAAAGGCGGTCGTTGCGACCGAAGCGGTCGCCGGTACGATCGTCGTCACTGGCTCATTCCACACTGTCGGAGATGCGCTGGTGGTGCTCGGAAAAAGCGCGATTTAGGCGGGTATTCAGGCCGCAGCTGATGCTTTAACTGCTTGCAGCTAAGTCCGTGCTGGGCGTAGCTTTGAGCAATGGCTCAGGGAGCTTTACCAGGTTTTAGAGACTTCTATCCCGAACAATTTGCGGAGCGCGCTTACATCATGGATGTATGGCGTCGCGTGCTACGCCGATACGCGTTCGCTGAATATGATGGACCTCCGTTGGAGCCGCTCGATCTTTATCGCAAGAAAAGCGGCGACGAGCTCGTGGGCCAGCTCTATTCATTCACCGACAAAGGCGATCGCCAGGTCGCCATGCGACCGGAGATGACCCCCACGTTCGCGCGAATGGTCGCGGCACGCGCGAATGCGCTGCGCAAGCCGGTGCGCTGGTTCTCAGTGCCGCAATTGTTTCGATATGAGCGGCAGCAGAAGGGTCGCCTTCGCGAACATTTTCAGCTGAACGTCGATATTGTCGGCGAATCAGCGGTTACGGCGGATGCCGAGCTCTTGTCGATCGCGCTCGACATCATGCGAGAACTTGGATTCACGTCTGCAGGCGTCAAGGCTCGCGTGTCAGACCGGCGATTGCTTCAGGCGCTGTTGACTCACGCCGGAGCGAGTGAGGACGCAATGCCTGCCGTGTTCGCCGTAATCGACAAGCTCGGGCGAGAACCCGCGGCCCTTTCGCGAGAGAAGCTCGACAGCATTGTGGGCGCCGACGTCAGTGGGCGCATCGATTCATTCCTTGCGCTCGAGAACATCGACGTTTTGTCGTCAGCATATGAAAACATTCCAGAGGTTGCCGAGCATGTTGAGCGAATGCGAAAGTACTTTGAGTATCTGCATGCGCTGGGATTCGCTGACTGGGTGACGCTCGATCTCTCAATTGTGCGAGGGCTCGCATACTACACCGGGATTGTTTTCGAGTTGTTCGATACGGCGGGGGAGTATCGCGCGATTTGCGGAGGCGGGCGCTACGACACGCTTCTTGACACTCTCGGCGGTGTCGATCTCCCTGCGCTCGGATTCGGAATGGGTGACGTGGTCGTCGGCGAGTTGCTTCGGAGCAGGGCATTGATTCCAGCAACTGCACCGCGAACTGACTACTGGGTTGCCGGGGAGGACGAGTCCCTGATATCCACGGTGATGTCAATCGCGACGCAGCTTAGAGGTCGCGACAAGAGCGTGGAGTACGCACTCAAGCCCCAGCAGCTGAGCAGACAGTTAAGGTCTGCAGTGGCTGCAGGCGCGAGTCACGCGATTCTATTGAAGCATGCCCAGCTCGATGCCGGTGAAGTAACCGTGCGAGACCTTGCCGAGGGCACCGAACGCTCGGTGCGTCTCACAGAGCTAATCAATTCACTGTAAGAAGAAGAAATGGCCGACGACAAGAAACTTACGAAGCGCGCTGACGATTTCAGCGCATGGTACAACGAGACCGTTCTTCGCGCGGAGCTCGCTGACTATTCACCTGTTCGCGGTTGCATGGTCATCAGGCCCCGCGGCTACGGAATCTGGGAGAGAATGCAGCGCCAGCTCGACACCAGGTTCAAGGAAACGGGACACGAGAACGCATACTTTCCGCTGCTGATTCCCGAAAGTTTCATGCGCAAGGAGGCCGAGCACGTCGAGGGCTTTGCGCCGGAGACGGCTGTCGTCACGCATGGCGGTGGCAAGAAGCTCGACGAGCCGCTGGTAATTCGTCCGACTTCAGAGACGATCATCTACGCGATGTTCGCCAAGTGGATCCAGAGCTACCGCGATCTTCCGTTGCTGATAAACCAGTGGGCAAACGTCGTTCGGTGGGAGATGCGCACGCGGTTGTTCCTGCGCACTCTTGAATTCCTCTGGCAGGAAGGACATACAGCGCACGCCACCGAGGCCGAGGCTGAAGAAGAAGCGCGAAAGATGCTGAACGTGTATCGCGATTTCATGGAAGGCTGGATGGCAATGCCTGTAATTACCGGTATCAAGACTGACTCGGAGAGATTCGCCGGTGCGCTTCGCACTTATTCCTGCGAAGCGATGATGCAGGACAACAAGGCGCTGCAAGCCGGCACATCGCATAACCTTGGACAAAATTTTTCGAAAGCGTTTGAAGTGAAATTTCAGACCGAAGCCGGCGATGTCGCATACGCATGGAACACGAGCTGGGGCGTATCGACGAGGATGATCGGCGGACTGGTGATGACTCACGGAGACGACAACGGACTTCGCACACCTCCACTACTGGCTCCGATCGAGCTAGTCATCGTTCCAATCTGGAAGAGCGAAGAGGACAAGGCGAAGGTGATGGAAGCGGCGAACAATATCTGTGCTACGCTTTCGGGATGGGAGCGCAGAAAGACAGGCAAGCTGCGTGTGCACCTCGACAATCGCGAAGGGATCAAGCCCGGCGCCAAGTATTACGAGTGGGAGCTGCGCGGTATTCCGCTTCGCCTCGAATTTGGACCACGCGACCTGGATGCTAACCAGTGCGTGCTGGTCCGCCGCGACAACCGCGTGAAGCGCACCGTAACCCTGGACTCGATCGGGGAAGATGTCGCTGACTTGTTGAGCATGATTCAGACCGACATGCGCGTCGCAGCATACGAGCGGCGTGAGGCAAACAGTGTCAGGGGAAAAATATCGTACGAAGATTTCAAGCTGCTCATGGATGGCAAAGGCGGATTCGTCTATGCAGGATTCTGTGGCAGCGCAAAGTGCGAGCAGGAAATCAAGGAAGAGACAAAGGCGACGATTCGTGTCCTGCCTGATGAAGAATTCCGCTCCGCGCAGGCACCGGAGACATGCTTGAAGTGCGGCGCCAAATCCGTCGTCGAGGCTCTCTGGGCAAAAGCATATTGAGCCCGCTTGCCGTTGAGGCTGGTTCACCTTTGCATATGGTTTCAGAAACCGCCGAGTCGGGGTTCACTCGAGATAACGGGATTCTTTCGTGTGATGGAGTGTCGCTCGAAGGTATTGCCGATGCTGTCGGAACTCCGGTGTATGTCTATAGCATCGCAGCGATAGAATCGCAGTACAGGCGCCTCGATGCCGCGCTCGGCGGCATTCCCCACCGGCTTCACTACAGCGTAAAGGCGAGCTCCAACCTGGCGATCTTGAATCGCCTCCGCATGTGTGGTGCGGGTGTCGACATTGTATCGGGTGGTGAGATGTACCGAGCACAAGCGGCGGGTTTTTCAGGGTCGGACATCGTCTTCAGCGGCGTTGGGAAGACCGAACGCGAAATGAAGGAAGCGCTCACCCTTGGCGTTCTGATGATCAACGTCGAGTCCGAAGATGAGCTTGACGTGCTCGACCGGGTCGCCGGCGAAGTGGGAAAGAAAGCGCCGGTTGCGCTACGCGTTAATCCGGAAGTGATGGTGGACACTCCACACCCGTACACTCAAACGGGCGTGAAGGGAATGAAGTTCGGAATTCCGTTTGACGAGACGCTCGTCGTCGCCGGGCGCGCGCTCCGAATGAACAACATCGAGCTTGTTGGACTCGACATGCACGTCGGCTCACAGATATCTCAGTTCGAGCCATACGAGATCGGGCTCGGCCGTTTGTTGCAGCTGAAGATCGATATCGAACGCGCAGGCGCCAGGTCGCTTCGATACCTCGATATCGGTGGAGGCCTTGCTGTATCGTACGATTCAGAGCACCCGATCGACGTCATGGAATTCGGAAGAGTCGTAACTCGTCTCGTTGCTCCGACGGGGCTCAAGGTGCTCGTCGAGCCGGGACGTTTTCTCGTCGGGAATGCCGGAATCCTGCTCACGAGGGTGTTGTATAGAAAACGCAGTGGTGGGAAGGAGTTCATCATCGTGGACGCCGGCATGAACGATTTGATCAGGCCTTCGCACTATAATGCGTACCATCGCATCGAGGGTGTCCGCAGCACAGCGGGGCGCGTGACCGCAGATATCGTCGGGCCCATTTGCGAAAGCGGAGATTTTCTCGGGCTGGAGCGCGTTGTCGACGACGTTCCACCAGGTGAGCTGATCGCTGTGCTATCGGCGGGCGCGTACGGATTCGTCATGGCGTCGAACTACAATTCGCGGCCTCGGATTCCAGAGGTGATCGTGGACAATGGCAGATATGGAGTCGTTACTGAACGCGAGACCTACTCGGATCTCGTGCGAAAAGAGCGGCTCGCGCCCGAATGGAGGAAGGTCCAATGATAGTGGGACTGGTGGCCGACACGCATGATAGAATCCCCGCGATTGCGGAGCTGCTTCAGAAAATGCGCGACAAGGGCGTTACACTCGTGATGCATGCCGGCGATTACTGCTCGCCGTTTGCACTGGAGCCGTTCGTAGAGTCAAACATGGCGCTGCTGGGAATCTTCGGTCGCAATGACGGAGACCAGGAGGGATTGAGATCTGTGGCGGCGCGCGGAATGGGAATGGAGCTTTACGAGTCCCCGCACAGCTTCGACGTGCAAGGCAGGCGAATACTGCTTGTTCATGATCTTGGCGAAGTCAACAGGCGCTCGATCGATGCTCATCAGTTCGTCGTATCTGGCTTCACTCACGTTCAGGAAACAATCGTGCGCCCCGAAACGTTGCTGGTGAATCCCGGTGAAGCCTGTGGCTGGCTTCACGGCAAATGCACCTCCGCAATTCTCAACCTCGAGACCAGGGAAGTGGAAATAATCACTCTATGAGCAGTCGGATACTCATACTGGATTTCGGTTCTCAGTACACGCAGCTCATTGCGCGACGGGTGCGAGAGGCGAGGGTCTATTCGGAGATTCATCCACCATCACGGTCGGTGGACTGGATTCGGGACTGGAAGCCGGATGGCATTATCCTCAGCGGCGGCCCCAACTCTGTTTACGCTGACGGTGCGCCGCGGATAGACGCGGCTCTGCTCGATGTTGCTCCGATACTGGGGATATGCTACGGCATGCAGCTCATCGCTTTTATGCTTGGCGCTGATGTCAAGCGGGCCGGGCGTCGAGAGTATGGACGCGCAGAAATAGATGTGACGGAACCGAGCGGGTTATTCGAGGGATTCGACAAGTCGCCCCATTTCGCTGCGTGGATGAGTCATGGGGATCACATCGAATCGCCTCCGGACGGATATGTCGCAATTGCTTCGAGCGTGGGAAATCCCGTCAGTGCGTTTCGGCATGAAACCAAGCCGGTATTCGGCGTCCAGTTCCACCCGGAAGTTGCACATACACCGCGCGGTGGTGAGATCATCTCGAATTTTCTGTTCGGCATCTGCAAAGCCGAGCCAAGCTGGACGACGGGCGCATACATCGAAACCGAAGTCGCGCGAATAGAGGATAGAGTAGGTGATGCTCAGGTTATCTGCGGGCTTTCGGGCGGCGTTGATTCGGCAGTCGCCGCGGCTCTTGTTCATCGCGCGATTGGCGACCAGCTAACGTGTATCTTTGTGGACACGGGACTTCTTCGCCTGAATGAGCGCGAACAAGTCGAGAGAACGTTTCGCCAGCACATGGGAATCAAGCTGATTACCGTCGATGCGTCAGAGCGATTTCTCTCTGCGCTTGCTGGTGTCACCGAGCCCGAAAAGAAGCGCACGATCATCGGCCACACTTTCATTGACGTGTTCGAGCAGGCGTCGGACGAAGCCGGTGGCGACGCAAAGTTTCTCGTTCAGGGAACGCTTTATCCGGATGTGATCGAGTCGTCCTCGCCAACGGGTGGCGCATCGGTGACGATCAAGACGCATCATAATGTCGGTGGCCTGAGGCCCGACATGAAGTTCGAGCTTATCGAACCGTTACGGGAATTGTTCAAGGATGAGGTTCGGAGCGTTGGCCGGGAGCTTGGATTGTCAGAAGAAATGGTCGGGCGTCATCCATTCCCGGGACCGGGGCTGGCCATCCGAATACTGAGCGATGTGACACGCGACAAGCTCGACTTGCTGCGAGAGGCTGACGCTATTTATCTCGAGGAGATTCGAGAAGCCGGGCTGTATGATTCCATCTGGCAGGCGTTCGCCGTTCTGCTTCCCGTGCGCAGCGTGGGAGTGATGGGCGATGAACGGACTTATGAGAACGTCCTCGGGCTTCGCGCGGTAACCTCGACGGATGGGATGACTGCCGACTGGTATCCTTTTCCCTATGATGTGCTTGGGCGTATCTCCAATCGGATCATCAATTCAGTCACCGGGATAAACCGGGTCGTGTACGATGTGTCGTCGAAGCCGCCGGCGACTATCGAGTGGGAATAACGACGATAAAAAAGGGAAATGCCGTTTAACTACGATGGTGAGATGAAAATGATGACATCGGAACGGCGGAAGAATGAGGGGGAACTACAGGGAGAGACGCGTGATTCCGTTCTTCGTGAAGGGGTATTCGTGGAAGTTGAACAGCAACCCTGTTGGAATATTTGACAGGCGCATGTAGGTCATCAGCTGGGAACGAAACACGGGCGGAGTTCCTTTCGCTGGCTTCGCTTCAATGATCACGGCCTTGTTAACAACGATGTCGGCCTTGAACGTGACATCGAACTGGACGTCCTCGAAAACGCCTGGTATGGGAAACTCCACGTCGACATCGAATAGTGCCTTTTCGAGTTTGATAACGAGCGACTTCTTATAGACGTTCTCGAGTAGACCGTTACCCCAGTATTTCGAGACTGCGATCGCTGCGCCAATAATGTCGTATGTGAGAGGATCGTCTTCCATCTATCTAAGATGACGGGCCCAATCATCCATTCGTCATCGGCCCAACTCCCCGACAATCATTTCAAAGCAGTCATCATTTTCATCTGTGCATCGTAGTTAAACGGCAGTTAGGGTGCAGAGGAAACGAAAAGACCTCGCCGAACTCGCGAGGCCACGAACCCGGGATACGACTGGAAAGCCTAGACTCCCTTTTCCTCAAGCAGTTTCATGAACTGACTCGCTTCAGTCAGCCCGAACAGTCTCTCGGGCACGTCGGGCTCCTTGGAGAACTGCGCAATCTTTCCCAGCACGGGAAGGTATTGATTGGAAACTTCGAGCGGCGGCGCGACG
>JANYKY010000457.1 GCA_025357975.1 Gemmatimonadaceae bacterium | reverse complement strand
CGACAACCGACTGGAAGGATTCAAACGGATGGTGCACCAGCACGTCACCGCGCCTGATATTCGAGAAGACATCGTCGTCTTCTTTCTTAATCTCAAGCGCTGGCGCTACGGCAGGGACAAACGGAATCTCTTTCAAATCCGGACGGTCGATTGCGCCGAGATGCCGGAGACGGCTGATCACCAGCGGATCGTTTACGCGATAGACGTCGATCGGATCCACCTCCAAGTTGTTCACTAGGATGTCGAGAATTGGCTCTGGCATGTCCTTGGTGACCATGAGGCGGACGACGTCGGCGAAGCGCCGCTGGCGGATTCCCTCTTCAACGGTTTCGAGAAGATCGGCGGCCTCGAGTTCGCGGATGGCGATATCGGCGTCGCGAGCGACATGGAAGGGATGCGCTTCGATGATCTCCATGCCGGGGAAAAGCGCGTCGAGGTTGGCGGCGATCACCTGCTCGACCCAAACGAAGGCGTGCTGGCCTTGTTTGGCCCGGCCGCCGTTCGAGGCCGGCACAAGTTGAGGAATGGTATCCGGAACCTTGATACGCGCGAACCGTTCGGCACGTTCGTTGTCGCGAATCAGCACGGCGAGGTTCAAGCTGAGATTCGAGATGTGCGGAAAGGGCCGGCCGGGATCGAAGGCAAGCGGCGTGAGAACGGGATAGATACTCTCGGTGAAATATTCGTTGACGCGCGCCCGCTGGCGATCGCTGAGGTCGGTGTGGTTGAGGACTTCGATGCCGGCTTCGGCGAGCGCGGGACGCAATTGCTCGTTAAAGCACGCGCGGCAGTCGAACATCAGCCGGATGGCTCGTTCGCGAATGGCGTCGAGTTGTGCCGAAGGCGTCATGCCGTCGGGGCCCACTTCGACGATCCTGGCGGCGACCTGTTCCTTGAGCGCGGCGACGCGGACCATGAAAAACTCGTCAAGATTCGAGCCGACGATCGATAGAAACTTGACGCGCTCGAGCAGCGGGTTGCGCGGGTCCCGTGCCTCTTCGAGAACGCGTTGTTGAAAGTCGAGCAGGCTGAGTTCGCGATTGACGTAGAGTCTGGGATCGGTGAGCGCGGCGTCCGCGAGTACGGCCTCGTGTGCCAACGCTGCAGATCTCAGGACGGTCCGGCTCCGCTTCTTGGCGCGGAGCCGACTGGGGGAGGCCATAACCTATAAGGCTATCCCATCCGGCCGGAATTGTGGTGCGATGATGGGATGAGACGGGACCACGAGAGCGTTGATGCATCGAATATTTGCAATTCCACCGATCCTCGCGGGCCTGTGCGCGGCCGCCGCGGCCCAGAAGATCGATGTCGAATTCGACCACGCGCAAATCTTCACGCAATACAAGACGTATTCGTGGCGGCAGGCGAAGATCAAATCGAAAAATCCGGCACTTGACAATTCTATTGTCGATCGCAATCTGCACTCCGCAATCGACGGGCAGATGGCGGCCAAGGGCTTTCGGTTGGTTGAGGAGAAGCCCGACGTCCAGGTGACGTACAGTCTCGCAGCACAGCGGCAGAAAAGCGTCGACTATGTTCCGGGACCACGCTCAAATGGAGGCGCGCGCCGGCGCACGCGGAACTACACGCAAGGCACGCTGATTATCGATCTGGTTGATGTCGAGACCACACGCCTGGTATGGCGCGCCATCGTCGAGGACGCCAAGAAAAATGCAACAGAGTTCGAAAAGCACCTCGACAAGGACGTAAAGAAGGCGTTCGACAAATACCCGCCAAAGAGGTGACCGCACGAATCGGGCTTCTCGGTGAACCACCCACCCGCAAGTAACCGTAGTAATCGCCGGTTCGATGACCGGGCTCGGGAAGTCTCACGAACCGGAATCCCCGGTCAACGGAGTCGCGTCCACTGAATCGCGGGTTTCTATCGTAACCGCAGTGTTACACTATGGCCTTTCCACGCCTTCCCTGTCCGAAGACGTGCCACGGAGGCGAATGGCGACAGCGGAACAGGTCAGGCTCCCCGCACCCTTTGACCACTACGGTCTCGGAGCCGCTTGCGACGAGATGTTCACACGGTCGGGCGAGACCCGTCCGCAATATCAAGCTCTGCTCGACGCAATGCGCGAGTTGTCCGCCGAGGAGATCAATCGCCGCAAGCAGACCGCCGACCTTTCGTTTCTGCATCAGGGCATCACGTTTACGGTTTACGGCAACGACCAGGGGACCGAGCGAATTTTCCCGTACGACCTGCTTCCCCGGATTCTGACTGGGTCCGAATGGGAGACTATCGAGCGCGGGCTGGGACAGCGGTTGACCGCGCTGAACCTCTTTCTCAAGGACCTGTATCACGACGCACGGATCTTGTCGGACGGGACCATTCCGCGCGAGTTCATCCATAGCTGTAAGCATTTCCGGCGCCAGATGCGAGGGCTTCGCGTGGCGCGCGATGTGTATGTCGCGGTATGCGGTTGCGATTTGATTCGGACGCCGGACGGGCGCTTTGTGGTTTTGGAAGACAACCTGCGCGTTCCCAGTGGCGTGTCGTACATGCTGACGTCGCGGCAGGTGATGAAGCGCATCTTTCCGTCCCTGTTTTCGCGATGCGAGGTGCAGCCTATCGAGCACTATCCGCAAGCGTTGTTGTCGACGTTGCGCGCGCTTTCGCCGAAGGGGCGGAGCGATCCGAACATAGTTCTGTTGACGCCGGGCGTCTTCAATTCGGCGTACTTCGAGCACACGTACCTGGCCAGGCAGATGGGGATTCAGTTGGTCGAGGGCCGCGACCTTACGGTGCACGACAACATCGTCTACATGCGGACGATCAACGGGCTGCGGCGCGTGGACGTGATCTACCGCCGCATCGACGACGACTTTATCGATCCGTTGGCCTTCCGGTTGGATTCGACGCTCGGCGTACCGGGCATCTTCAACGCCTATCGCGCCGGCAACGTGACGCTCTCGAACGCACTGGGCACCGGTGTTGCCGACGACAAGGCGATTTACGCATGGCTGCCCCAGATCATCAAGTATTATCTCGACCAGGATCCAATTCTGGACAACGTCGAGACGCATCTTCTTGAAGACCCGAAGGAACGGCGCTGGGTGATCGATCATCTCGACGAGATGGTCGTCAAGGCAGTGGGCGAATCCGGAGGGTATGGAATGTTGATCGGGCCGCACTCGACGGCGGCAGAGCGCGAGGAGTTCACGCGGCGGATCGAAGCGGATCCGCGAAATTACATTGCGCAGCCAACCATTTCGCTTTCGACGGCGCCGTGCTTTATTGACGGCAAATTCGAGTCGCGTCACGTGGACCTGCGTCCTTACGTGCTCTACGGCGACAAGATCACCGTGGTGCCGGGGGGCCTGACGCGCGTGGCTCTTCGCAAAGGATCGCTGGTCGTAAATTCGTCGCAGGGTGGCGG
>JANYKY010000363.1 GCA_025357975.1 Gemmatimonadaceae bacterium | reverse complement strand
GCGCGACGTGCTGCAAGACGTTCTGAAAGTTCAGCCGCGATTGCGCTTCCGTCCAACCGGCGCTTCCCCCAAGCAGCTTCTCGAGATGAAACGCGGAGCTCACGTTGATACTGTTGTCAGTAAGAAAGCTCGGTGCCTCCGCAAGCTGGCGGAAATTTGGATCCCGCCGGCTCGCGTTCATTCGAATGTCTGCAAAGTCGCTTGCGACTATCGAGATCGACGCCTGACCAGCAAACCCCGCCGCATCGACCACACTTCCAAGGCGAATGTCGTCGACCCACAGCTCGACGGTGTCGCCTGGCGAAACCGGACGCGCCGAATTGCCAACGGCGGTGCGAATCATTCCGACAGCAAGCTCCTGAACTGCTGCGAGATTGGGTGGGGTGACGCCCGGGTCCGTGGTGTAGGCCATGTATCCATCGGAGCAAGCGACGTATCGAGTTCCGCTTGCAGGCAGCGGCGTCGCCGCAATAATTGCGGAGTCTATCCCGGTGCATGCGTTCCTCGAGCCACCCTGGAGATAGGAGTTCTGGACCTGTGCCCGGAGTGCGAAGAGTTTCTCAAAGTCCACCCTGATTTCTGGGAGCCACGCTGATCTGTCGGAGCCTCCGTTGAGCGGCGTTCGGTACATGTAGAAATTGTTCGGATCACGGCCGATCTTGATGTAAAACTGCATGTCGCCGTTTTCTCCCCACCCATTACGGACACCACGGGCCCAGAGGCGCATCTCCTTGTACGCCATGAAGCTCTTCTCGCCCTCGGGAAACCTGAAATAGGCTTCAGCCCGATCGTACCGGTTGAGATTACCGGCCGTCAGTCGAAGCGAGCGCTCGTTGATCTGCACGCGAGTAGTCTGAAGGTTCGTCGTTTTTGTGTCAGGCTCATCGACAACCCCCGGCGGCGATTCGTAGCTGATGCCTCCGGCGAGATTTCTGTCCTGTGTTCCTATCGTTCCCGCATTCACAAATCCCGACCCCGGTGACTCGGCCGCAACGCCGCGAAGTCCGGACTCGCTTCGCTTGAGCCACGGTGCCCCGGTAAGCTGAAGTCGCGCGATCGGTATCTGCGTGAACTCGCCATCAGAAGCGCCCTGTCCGGAAATCATCGTCACGCGAAGCGCGCGCATCCTCCGCAGCAGTGGGGCGCCGATGGAATCGGTTGGACTGTGAAACGGAACACGAAACAGAACCCAGCAAACTTCCTGCGGAAGCGGGCCGACGACCGTTTTGGGCGAAGTTCCGCAAACACCGATACGGCTGTAGCTCCCGCTGTCCGCCATGTTCACCACGTAGCGGCGAAGCTGCTCGGAGTTTCGTTCGGCTGATGTAAGGTTCAGTACGTTGTCGCCGTCGATGTCCTCGTCATCGAGGCGGTTGTTGCCGACTGTGCAATCGCTGCGTGAGTCACCGATGAGCTGGATGAAGGCATAACCGCCGTGACAGGTCGCAAAATTTCCAATTACGTCTACGGTTCGCGGCGCTCCCGGGATGGTGTCGGCGACGACGTTGATGGCTCCCGCGATGTCTCCCGCCAGCCCGTTGTCGTTCACACCGACATTGAAGGCTCTCGAAAACGGATCGCGCTCACTATCGAGGCGATCAATTCCCTGTATCGCCTTACCCGTGTACGTCGTATCGAGAGCCGCAGCTCCGTTTACTCGCCGCAAATGCAAAGTATCGGGCGCAAATGCAACGGAGTTTTCCGAGACGTCACCAAAATCGAGAACGACCACTGGGTTTCGCGCACGCTGAGAAGCCGAAACCGGAATTCGCGCCCAGAACTCGATGTTCTCTATGTGCGATAGGTCAGATCCGCTCGGCCCAAGCGGAGTCCGAATCGATCTCCAGCGACGCCCAGGCACCGTTTGATTTACGGTCCACTCAAACCCGCCACTACCACGAAGGCCGCCGATCGATAGCGGATACAATGTCATCCACAGCAACGGCTCGGGCGCTGAAATTCCCGTTCCCACGACATTGGTAAGCGGATCGATATCCTCGATTCGCGGACGGAAGGCCTTGCCGGTTGCATCGAGTCCGTTACTCTGCCACGCCATCGTCGCCGCACGGTTGAGATCCAGCACGTCGGAGCCAAATCGCGACGGAATGACACGGCCGAGCGCGGGTTGACTGCTGTAATACCAATTCGCATCGGTGAGCGGAACGCCGATACCGCCCTGGCCCTCGAAGGATTCGAGGTATGCCTGACCTGCTGCGTTCGGCTTGGGACGGCTCGCCGCGAATTCGCCGGCAACGTTGATGCGCGAGGGAACGTCCGTCGCGCCAAACGGCAGATGAGACACAAGCGACGTTAGCGGCGACGCATCGAAGCTGAACTGCGCGGTAACGCCGGCGACAAGCGATGACGCCGGCTCGAAACCGAGCGGTGGCCGGTTGAATGTCGAATTCTGTGTCTGTGAGATTGCGGTGAAAGCCAGCGACCCGTTCGTCATCGGGATCTCAGCGGTCGCGCCGAGAATCGATGTCGGCGTCTCCGCGAATATCGGATTCTCCTCGAACTGCACCGTTACCTGTCGCGGCCGCGGGAACAGCGTGTCGGGCCGGGCGAACGTCACTCGTCCAAGATCGTAATCGACCGTGTAGTCACTGCCGCGGGCAAGAGGAATCCCGTCGACAAGGAGGCGCTCAGAGTTCGGGCGAACCTGCACCGATCCGAGCATGAGAGTTCCGCCTTCACCGCTCCCCTCCGCCTGATACCGAACGCTGATGTGATAGACCGACGAGGGACGTTGCGCAGATCGTACATATTCCGACGGGGTCGTGTAAATCGTGTCGTTTGTCGGATTGAGCGCGCCCGCAAGACCATCGCGCCCGAACGGTCGCAGTGATGGGAAGACGAGAAAGTGGTCCCGAATCACGCGCGCGGCAGATGTGCCAAGGCTTAACTCGAAATTCGGGTCGGACGGCCGGGGCCAGAGGCGATTCTCGAGATCGAAGGTCGACGTGTTCGTTTTTTGAGCGAGTCCGAAGAGCTGGAGGTAAGTGTTCGCGCCCTGCCCATCGCCACCCGCGGGTTTCTCCTGATCATCGCCAGTACCCGTCACCACTTTTACGACAACGCTTTGCCTGATGACCTCTGGTCCGCCGATTCTGTAGACACTGCGAATCTCGCGATCGAACGCGGGGGCCTGCGGGGTGACTTGCGGATCCCACAACAGATTCGCGAATTGCTCAGTCTGCGACCTGAACTCGAGATCCGGAGTGCCGCCTGTGGATACGTTGGTCGTGTCGCGGCCATTGACCCGGACTCGGTATGCGACCACGAGGCGTTCATTGTTGAGCGACAAGGGGCGCACAAGTGCGACCCATAGCTGCGAAGGATCGACGTAATAATCGATGCCTTCGCGGAGCCTTTCATAAACAGGTCCCCGGCGCGATCGCGGATCGCCAATAATTCGGAATTGCGGGCCGCTCGGATTCGGTGGTTGCCCGCCGATGAGAAGCCGGTACAGGAAAATTTTTGTCGGGCGAAGCGTATCGGGCAGCGCACGGGCGAGAAGCTCCATCCTTCGGCTGTCGAGAATATCTACATTCGGGTAAGCTGAGCCGAGGAGGCGCGGGGGAATCGTGAAGAAGAAGCGCCGGGGCTCGAATTGGTGGTCTTCGATTCGGCGATTCACAGCAGAGAGCGTGCGATCACCGACGGTGAAGACGCGGTCGCTCACGATGTTTCCTTTTTGCTGGGCGATGATGCCCTTGATCCGGGCGGACCCGAGTCTCAAGCCCGCCTGGAGTCCGTAATTGCCGCTCGGAATGCCTGCGGTTATGAAACGCGACAAGGGTGGCTCGAACGTGACGTTGCCGAGCTCGATTTTCTGGATGAGCTCGTTTGCCTTGCCTGCGTAGTTCACCGAGATGTTGTTCGAACCGTCGAATTCGCGTTGAGTGTCGTAATCGACATCCACGTGAATACGGTCGGCGACAACGCCTCCCGATTTCGCGTTGAACTGAAAATCCGTTATCGGCAGAAAGTTGCTCTGGCAGTCGAACACCGGCTGCACGGTTCCGACCGCGCAGCGCTCATTCTGATTTTTTTCTGCCCTGACCTCCATTCGCGCATTCAGCTGAAGCGACAAGTCCGAATGCTGAGCGATTATATCACCGGCTTTGACGGCGACTTTTCGCTGCGATTTGTCGACTGGATTGAGGGCAAATGACGGCGGTTTCTCGGCGGTTGCAAACGTTGAAGCGGCTACCTGGCCCCAGACGGCCTGGATGATGGACCGCATGTTCTGCTGAAAGGCCGTGGCTCGTGCGGCTTCGATCTGGGCGACGGCTCGGCGGTAGCTGTCGCGGTCAGCTCGAGACAGCACGGTTGGAAGTCTCATCGCCAGCGAGTCGGACCCGATCCGAATCGTGACCGGGGGAGTTCGGATAATGGTGTCGCGCGGAGCGGGGGTTCGGACTGTGTCACGCGGATTTTGAGCGCGTGCGCTGGCGGCGGGCGTCGCTAAGGCCATGGCAAACGTGCACAACGCCATCATACGGTGTATGAAGCGTACGCGCTTGCGCGGCGCCATCGGTGAAGGGTCACAGGCGCTACGGTCCCCCGTATATTTCACCCCGTGAAGATACTCCACAAATACGTCCTCAAGGAGCACTTCGGACCCCTGGTCTTTGCACTCTCAGCGCTCACCTCGCTGTTGTTGCTGCAATACCTCGCCAAACGGTTCGGAGACCTCGTTGGCAAGGGACTTCCGTGGAGTGTCATCGCAGAGTTTCTCGGCCTCTCGATTCCGCTTACAGTCGCGTTGTCTCTCCCAATGGCCGTGCTCGTGGCGACGCTTTATGCATTCAGCCGCCTTGCCTCGGAAAACGAGATAACCGCAATGAAGGCGAGCGGTGTGAGTCTCCGGAACGTGCTGACTCCGGTGCTCTGGGCCGCCCTGGGCGTGACGATTATCATGGTCGGGTTCAACGACCAGATCCTGCCGCGGGCGAATCACAGGTTGCGAACGCTGCAGGGAGACATCGCGCAAAAAAAGCCGACGTTCGCTCTCCGCGAGCAGGTGATCAATGAAGTGAGCCCGGGCAAGCTCTACTTGAGGGCCGGGCGACTGTCGCAAACCTCTAACCTCATGCGTGAGATCACCATTTACGACATGGGCGATCCCACGCTACGCCGCACTATTTACGCGGATTCGGGGAACATGGCGATGTCACCGAATCAGCAGGACCTCCAGTTAACACTATACAGCGGCACAGTCCAGGATGTTCCTACCGATCATGTAGAACAACTGCAAAGACTGTATTTCAATACGCAGATGATCCGTGTTCCGGGCGTAGGCAACTCATTCCAGAAGACTGCGACCGACAACTATAAAGGCGAACGTGAGATGTCCGTGTGCGAGATGCAACGGAATGCGGTGACGGCGCACAAGCAGTTCGTGGACGCTCTGAAGGAGTATCGCGCCAAGGTGCTTCTCGCCCAGCAACGTGGTGTGAAACTCACCAAAGAGCAGCTGACGGTGCAGACCAGGGAGCCGATCGCGGCTGGAGTCGGGCGGGTCTACTGTCAGCTTCTCGCGCAGCTCAAGATGAAGCAACTCCTCGCGCAGGCGCCGCCTCCCGCTGTTCCTCTGGTACAGGATACGACGCCGAAGCGTGACACGGCGGCGAAGCGCGATACGACCCCCAAGCGCGACACGACTGCCAGGCGCGACACTTCCGCGAAGACGCAGGCTTCACCGGTGCACGTCGCGCCGCCGATACGGGACACTGCGGCCAGAGCTCAGGCACCGGTTTTTCGGCCGAATCGCTTTCTGCGGCAACCACCGAGGCCCGCTGTTATCGGCTCGGTTGTTCCGGGCAGGCCCGATACAGTTCCCCCTGGAGCGCAGACCATTTCGAACGAGGTGATTCCCGGACAGGTCGAGTCGGCGCGCCTTCAGCTGACTGAGTCCCTCCGCAGCCTCAACGGGTACGAGGTGGAGATACAGAAGAAGTTCGCACTGGCAGCAGCGTGTTTCATCTTCGTGCTCCTTGGCGCACCCATCGCACTTCGCTTTCCGCGCGGCGGCGTCGGGCTGACCATCGGAGTGAGCCTGGTAGTATTCGGCATTTACTACGTCGGGCTCATTGCGGGTGAGTCACTTGCACGCAGGGGCATGCTACCACCTGTCGTATCGATGTGGCTCGCCAATGTGATTTTCGGGCTCGTCGCGCTTGTGCTTCTCGGCCGGTTGGGGATGGAGAGCGGATCATCGCGCAGCGGCGATCTCGGTGAAATGCTCGACACAATTCGATACAAGTTCAGGCGCAAGCGGGTCCCACCGGCGAGAATCGGCACCGCTCGGACGGTTGAATCATGAGAATTGTCCGTCCGCTCGACCGTTACGTGTTCTCCGAGTTCTTCAAGATTTTCCTGTCGACGTCTCTCGGGATGCCGTTTCTCGTGATTCTGTTTGATATCACGGACAATCTGGACAAGTATCTCGCCAGGAAGTTGCCGCCCG
>JANYKY010000450.1 GCA_025357975.1 Gemmatimonadaceae bacterium | reverse complement strand
CTTCACCACGTCGTCGAGCGTTGCGCCAAGGGCTTCGAGTGCGCGCTTGATATTAGCGATTATCTGGACCGTCTGCGCGCCGGCATCACCTGCACCCACGATTACACCGTCGGGCCCCGTTGCCGTCGTGCCGGAGACGTGAACGTGAGCGCCGACTCGCACTGCGCGCGAATAACCCACAATCGATTCGAACTTCACGCCCGATGAGTAATTCTGGCGATAAGAATTGTCGTTATTGCTCATGCTTCAAAATATCTGGCGACGGCCAGCAACTCCACAGCAAGCCTGCAACGGTGCGCCTACGTACATTCGTTCCATGACAGTGGGAAACTGCCATTTGGATTAATTGCGGATTGCGGACTTTAACAGCCACTTCGGACTTCGGATTAATTGCGGACTTCGGACCTGCTGCGGACGTGAAGACGAGCCGAGAAGTCGTTCGCGGGGGATTTGTCGAGTCCGCGGTTTGCTCCGTAGTCCGAAGTTTCGCAGTGGCGTGACCGTCCTCAGCTCCGCAGTAGGCCCGCAGTCCGTAATCAATCCGCAGTCCGAAGTGGCTGTTGGTCCGCAGTCCGCAGAGCCCGCAGGCATTTGATCCTCTTTCCGCCTGCTGGTGCCGGTTGTTCCGCCCATGATTGACAAACCGAAAAGGGGCTTCTATCTTTCTCTGCTAGGCGCACGGGTGTGCGCCCCGACTCGCCAGTGAACACGCAAGGGGACCTGGGTAAATCCAGGTCTTTTTCAATTTGGCGAGTCAAAACAGGTCGGCGGGGACGGCTTTCCGGACTTCCGACGAACATAACAACACGAGGAAGTACCAGAATGCGTACCACCGGAACTGTGAAGTGGTTCAACGATGCAAAGGGTTTTGGATTCATTACCCCCGAGAACGGACAGAAGGATTGCTTCGTTCACCACTCCGCCATCAACGGAAGCGGCTTCAAGTCGTTGGCCGAAGGCGAGAAGGTCGAGTTCGACGTCGTGCAGGGCCAGAAGGGTCCAGCCGCCGAGAACGTAACGAAGGTTCGTTGATCCCACTCGCAGGTAGAGTGTAAAGTCGGGGCCACTCTGGGTAACCAGGGTGGCCCCGTTCTTTTCTCAGCTGGCAAACATTAGAAGCAACGGAGAATTATGGCTAAAGAAGAAGCGATCGAGCTCGAAGGCACGGTCACCGAAGTCCTCCCAGACGCAACCTTCAAGGTGCTCGTCTCGAACGGACACGACGTCCACGCCACCATCGCGGGAAAAATGCGCAGATTCAGAATTCGCGTGCTTGCCGGCGACCGCGTTACACTCGAAGTCTCCCCCTACGACCTCACCCGCGGCAGAATCACGTTCCGCCACAAGGGCTGAGCTTAATCGCCTCCCCGCCGAGGTCAGCTAGCGGCACCTGATAGCGCGGTGTCGCCGCTTCGTTTGCCCACCATGCTGGCATTCGTTGCAAAACCGAGATACATACAGCGCATGACCGCCTCGGCCCCATCGTTTAAAAAAGAACGTCGCACAGCCGTCGTTACAGGCGGCACTGGTTTTATTGGCAGCCATCTCGTTGCCGCGCTCATCGAAAGCGGATGGGACGTTCGCTGCGCAGTCAGACCCTCGAGCAATCTTCGCTGGCTCGACGGATTATCGATTCAGCCGGTTACCGTCGACCTGAGCGGCTCCGACGGCCACGCTCTCCGGAAATCTCTCGAAGGCGTATCCGCGGTGTTTCATCTCGCCGGCGTGACCTCAGCAGCAACCGAAGCAGGCTATTCCCACATCAACGTTGGCGGGACGAAAACCGTTCTCGAAGCCGTGCGGGCAGCCGCTCCCGATGCTAATCTTGTGTTCTTCTCCAGCATCGCAGCCGCTGGCCCCGGCACAGGCAAGAGGGCGATTGACGAAACAGATCCACCGCGTCCAATAAGTGAATATGGAAGGTCGAAGCTGGCTGCGGAGCGGCTCGTCGTGCAATCGGGCCTGAAATACTCGATTGTTCGCCCGCCTCCAGTCTACGGCCCGCGTGACTCCGGAATCTTCTCGCTGTTCCGCCTGGTTTCCTACGGCCTCGCTCCGCACGTGGGATCCAAATGGCAGCATCTCTCGATCGTTCACGTGACCGATCTTGTTCGCGGGGTCATTGCCGCAGCGCGCCCAGCCGCAACCGGCGTCTACTATATGACTGACGGGACTTCCTATACATGGGAAGAGATAATCCAAGCGATTTCCAGCGCTGTTGGGCGGGTGCCAAGGTTTATCGCCGTCTCGCCTGGAATTGCGGATGCAATTGCGAAGATCGAGCGGTTTCGCGGTCTAGTCACGGGCGGGAAGCCGATGATCACCCCGGACAGGCTGCTAGAGCTATCCCAGAATGACTGGACCTGCAGTGACACCCGGGCTCGACTCGATCTCGACTACGAATCCCGGGTGTCACTCGCCGATGGAATTTCTTCGACGGCGGCGTGGTACCGCGCCAACGGGTGGTTGGCGCGGTAGCCAGCTGCTACCAGATCTTTACTCTATCGGCCGGAGCGACGTACATCTTGTCTCCCGGCTTGATCCCAAACGCTGCATCGAACGCATCGTTGTTGATGAGCGGAACGTATGCGCGGGCCATTCCCGGCGAATGCGGATCCGTCAGGAGTTGCTGTCGCAGCGCTGCGTCGCGGAATTTCGTGCGCCAGATCTGCGCGAATCCGATAAAGAACCGCTGATCGCCTGTGAACCCGTCGATCACCGGAGCCGGCTTGCCGTGAAGCGAGACGTGATAAGCTCGGTATGCCTGTGCGAGTCCGCTCAGGTCTCCGATGTTCTCTCCCATCGTGAGCACGGGATTGATGTGTAGATCGTCAATCGGATTGATCGCTGCGTACTGCGCGCCAAGTTTTCCGGTACGAGCCTCGAACGCCTGAGCGTCGCTGGCAGTCCACCAGTCGCGAAGATTACCAGATCCGTCAGACTTCCGACCCTGATCGTCGAATCCGTGGCCAACTTCGTGTCCGATGACGGCTCCGATCGCGCCATAGTTCACGGCATCGTCGGCGGCGACGTTGAAGAACGGTGGCTGGAGGATTGCAGCCGGAAAAACGATCTCGTTGTTGGACGGATTGTAGTACGCGTTAACGGTCTGTGGCGTCATGCCCCATCGCGTACGGTCAACCGGCTTGTTGAGATGGCTGATCGCGTCGTTGTACTGGAAGATGTCGCGCCGGATCACGTTGCCGATCAGATCACCGCGCTTGATCTCGAGTGCCGAGAAGTCGCGAGGCTTGTCAGGGTAGCCGATCTTTACCGTGAAGTGAGCAAGCTTGTCCTTCGCCTGAAGCTTAGTTTCGTGGCTCATCCAGTCGAGGCTATCGATCCCGATACGGTAGGCCGCCAGAATGTTCTGGACAAGCGAATCCATTCGCGCCTTCGCCGCCGGCTTGAAGTTGTGTGCGACGTATAGCTTTCCGGCCGGCTCGCCAAGAATTCCTTCGACTCCGTCTACCGCGCGCTTCCAGGCCACCGCTTGCGCCTGCTGCCCAGACAGCGTCTTACGGAAGTCGAACTGAGCGCTTCGGTACGCGGCAGGCAGCACACCTGCGTAATTGTTCAGAAGCTTGAACGTCAGATATTCGCGCCACGTCGAAACCGGCGTGCTCGAGAGAAGAGCGTCAGCTGCCTTCAGGTAATCGGGCTGGCGGACGATGACTTCGGTCGCGCTGCCAATGCCCGCGTCATTGAGATACGTCGCCCAGTTGTACGACGGCATGAGCGCTTTCAGGTCGGCGACGCTCATCTTGTTGTAAGTAGCGTTGCGATCACGATTGCGCGCACGGTCCCACTGAGGGGTGGCAATTGCCGTTTCGAGCGCAAGGATGCGACTCGCGGCGCCTGCCGGATCCGGCTGATGCGCCAGCGTGAACAAGTTCGTGATGTACGCTGTGTAATCGGCGCGAGTCTGCTGCATCTTCGCGTCTTGCTTCAGGTAATAGTCACGATCGGGCAATCCGAGCCCGGACTGGCCGATCTGAACGATGTTCACATCGGAACGCTTTGCATCCTGTCCGACGCCAACGCCTATCGGACTGCCGACGCCGAGCCGGGCGAAATGAGCGAATGTCGCAGGCAATTGCGCGGTGGTCCGAAGATCGGCAATCGTCTTCAGCTCCGAAGCCAGCGGCGTGATGCCGACCCTTTCGATTGCGGCGGTGTCCATGAAGGTCGCGTAAAGGTCACCGACCTTTCGCTCGTCCGAGCCTGCCGGTGCGTCGGAGCTTGCCGCCTTCTCGAGGATCGTATGGAGCGCGCTGCGACTTCCTTCGCGCAGCTCATTGAACGAGCCCCAGCTGGAAGCGTCCGACGGAATCTCGGCGGTCTTGAGCCAGCCGCCGTTTACGTAACGGAAAAAATCGTCCTGCGGTCGTACCGACTTGTCAAAATTCGTCGTGTCGAATCCAAGGGCATGGCCTTGCCCAAAAACGGGTGATGCTGATGCAATGCTTGCAACGATCAATGCTCCGGCGAAAATACGGTCCGCCGGTTTCCAAGAAAACCGAGCCATGAGCTCTCCTCAATTGTGGGGTGCAGGAATTTCCTGCCGATGGGGAATGTGGTCCCTTAATAGAATACGTCCGGGACGTCCGAAGTGCTGGCCATCTTGCGTCGGGCAATCACAGAGCCGATAATCGCGCGTCCCCTATCAGGCGCATGAAAAAGTGAAGAGAATTCTGTGGGCATCGACCGTCATTCTTGCCGGGTGCACCCCTGCCGCATCGCACAATCCAGGTCAGCCGCCGGCGCCCTCCGCCGCCAGTGGATCGGCGATCACGGTTAAGACAACCGGAATGGAGAAGCGGGATGGCTTCATTCCGATGTACCTCGAGGGCAAGACGGGGAAAATCCTGCTCGAGCTACCGCGCGACTCGATGCACGCTCTCATGTTCGTTGGGCAAGCCACCGGACTCGGCTCCAACCCAATCGGCATCGATCGTGGAGCGGGCACCGACAACTACGTTGCCCGCTTCGATCGCAACGGCGATCACGTTCTCGTCGTCTTTGAAAACTGGAACTACAGAAGCTCGGCGATTGACAATCCGGCGCACGCTCGCACTGTCACGGAAGCTTTCCCGCCGAGTACATCGGGCTCGTTGCCCATCGTTGCGGAGTCCGGCGGGCGGATGCTCGTCGATGCGACGGATTTCTTCATGCGTGACTGGAACGACGTCGCTGGGACAATCACGGCGAGCAATGAAGGCAGTTATTCAGTGGCTCGCGACCGGTCGAGCATTTATCGCCCTTACACGAAAGCATTCCCGGAGAACGACGAGATCGATGTGTCTCTTACGTTTGCGACGCAGGGAAAGCCAGGCCAGACCATCGCGTCGATAGTGCCGGACGCGAAGTCGTTCACGCTTCGCCAGCACATTTCGCTTCTGCAACTCCCCGATGACGGCTACAAGCCGCGAGTTCTCGATCCGCGCACCGGATTCTTCGGAGTCATCTTCAAGGATTACGCACAGCCAATTCAGAGTCCGCTCGAAGTTCGGTGGATTAATCGCCATCGTCTCGAGCGAGTAAATCCGGCTGATCCAAATAGCCCGATCAGGAACCCGATTGTCTATTACATCGACCGTGGAATTCCGGAACCCGTTCGCACTGCGACGAAACAAGGCGTGAGCTGGTGGATTCAGGCATTCGATCAGGCGGGACTCAGGGGCGGCTTCAGGGTTGAAGATCTTCCGGAGGGAGTTGATCCAATGGACGCGCGGTACAACGTGCTCCAGTGGGAAAATCGTAATGAGCGTGGCTGGTCCGTTGGAGGATCGATGGGAGACCCGCGAACTGGCGAGATAATTAAGGGCCAGGCGCGTCTCGACAGTCACCGTGCGCGCACCGATTACAATCTCTACGCGGGCCTGATGGGCGCCGAAGCCGCGGCGGCTGATACGGCGTTCGTTCTTGCACGGGTTCGCCAGGTCAGCGCTCACGAAGTGGGTCACACGCTGGGCCTGTCGCACAACTACATCGCTTCGACGTACGAGCGGGGGTCCGTCATGGATTATCCGCCGCCTCGCGTTGTGCTCGACGGCAACGGCAACATCGACATCTCCAAGGCGTACGCAGTCGGACCTGGCGCGTTCGACGTGTTCTCGATCCACTGGGGCTACGGCATTTTTCCGCCGGGAGCCGAACAGGACTCGTTGCGGGCAATCGTAACCGATGGACTTCGTCGCGGACTCGTTTTCCTTTCCGACGCTGATGCGCGACCTGAGTATTCGTCGGATCCGCGTGTCAACTTGTGGGACGACGCGGCCAATCCAACCGACTTCCTGAATCACGAGATGGCTGTCCGTCGTGTCGCGCTCGCGAAATTCGGCGAGCGCAACATCAGGGTTGGCGAGCCGATCGCCCTGCTGCAGGAGCGATTCGTTCCGATCTACCTGTTCCACCGGTTCGCGATTAACTCGCTCTCGAAGACGATCGGCGGAATGGAATACGCAAACTCCATTCGGGGCGACGGCACTGTTGCAACCCACCCAATCGATAGTCCTACTCAACGCAAAGCGCTTACTGCGCTCATCGCAGCAATGAGCCCCGCGGAGCTTGCGATTCCTGACACGGTTCTTTCGCTATTGGGCCCGCGTCCATTTTCGTATGAGCCGTACGTCGAGCTTTTCAACAGCCGCACTCGCCCAGCGTTCGACGAGCTTGGCGCCGCGCGAACATTGTCGCAGATGATCGTGGATGGAATTCTCGAGAAGGAGCGCACGGCGCGAATGGTACAATTCTCCGCCCGCGGCGTATCGCCGCTCACTCTCGGTGAAACCATCGATGCACTTTCGGCGAGCTGGACAAGCGCTGGAAAAGAATCCGCGAAAATGGCCGCTTTACGACGTGTAAGTCAGCGAGCGGTCGTCGACCGGCTACTTGCTCTTGCCGCAGACAAGGATGCAGCGCCCGAAGTACGTTCGATTGTCGAGCTCAAGATGGGCGATCTGAGAAAGCGTGCACGATCGCTGTCTGCATCGGGAACTGAGGCACAGCGTGCACATTGGAACCTTGTGGCTGGAGATTTTGGCAGATGGCTCGAGCGGCAGGAGTTGCCAACACCTAGCCCTGCATTGCGAGCGCCGCCGGGAGATCCGTTCGGCGCGGGCTGGTGATTGAGCTCTGATGCCGGATCTCCGCGCTGCCTCAATTGCGGCGCCGAGCTCAACGGGCACTATTGCTCGCGTTGCGGGCAGGAAGACACCGAGCTCAAGGTCTCGCTGCGCCATCTCGCAAAGGATTTTCTCGCCGAGCAGCTCGGTCTTGAATCGAAGGTGCCCATCACGCTATGGACTCTCGTCCGACATCCCGGCCGGCTGACGAAGGAATATCTGGAGGGCAAGCGCGTGAAGGCCCTTGTTTACGGTGATTCTTTATCTGCTATACAGAAAGACAGGAAGGTTTTTCGCCGAGCATTTGATTTTCACGCTTCACGTCCACGCCTTCGCGTTCGTGGCGCTAATCATCTCGCTGATGCTGCCCCATTCAATTTCCTGGGTAATCGGGGTGTGGATACCGGCTTACCTGTTCATTGCAATGCGCACTGTATACGAAGAGTCCCGGGCCAGGACAGCGGTCAAGTTTTCGGTGCTCGTGATTAGCTACAACGTGATGCTCTTTCTCGCGATGCTTGGTGTCCTCGTCGCGATCTTCTCTTTCCGATGACGGTCGCTACTGCTGACTCTGCCCGGACTGCGATGGCGGCGGTTCGGGCAGCGCCGCTACTCTCTTCT
>JANYKY010000434.1 GCA_025357975.1 Gemmatimonadaceae bacterium | reverse complement strand
CATCTGCGCCGCGAATCTTCCCGCTATCGCCGATGGATGATCAGATGCTGGGTGGACTGATCATGTGGATACCAGGGACGCTGATCTTTACGATCATTCTGTCGGTTGTCTTCTTCAAATGGTCGGCCCACGGACAGGATGATTCCGCGGGCGCGCAGGTTGACTGGAAGCCGAAGGCCGCCTAGCGGTTGGCTCGTCCCTGCGGGGTGCTGTTTACAACGTGATCCTCGTCTGTTCCGCCAAGAGCCTTGTCGATGTCGCCTCTGAGGCCCGGATGACGATGCCACATGAACCAGAACATTCCGCCCGCGGCAAGCAGGTTGGCAATGAAGATTTGATACCACGCCATTCCGCCGAGCCTCGACTCGGTGAGAAGCGTGGTCAACCCGATCGCGCCGAGCTCGAAGGCAACGAAGGCGACGAGGAAGCCCGCAAGAATCGCCGGAGTTCGCTCAGACTGGTGAACGATCTTCGCCATTATCACGCCGACAAGTATGAATGCCAGGTAGTGAAAAATCGTGTAGAAGAAGGCGTGAAATGCAACGGTATCGGGCATCATCGGAGGCTTGCCGAGGATGCTGATGAGGCCAGCACCGAGGATGCTCGGAGTGTGCAACGGGTGTCCTGTACTGATGTCGATTATCGCAAACCACACCGCGATCATCGTCGCCCCGATGAGACCGGCGTAAACTCCCTCACGAATGGAATTGTGCCGCTCTTCCATCAATTACTCTCCAGTTTGTTGCGTTAGCGGGAAGTTATCCCGAACGGTCTGTTTTGCCTAGGGAACGCCAGTCGTGTCCCAACCCGTGACCGCATTGGCAGTGTGCGCCGATCGTGCTCCACGGGTGTGGTGTGAAATTCGCATTTGCCCGGTATCGCCGCGCTCAGTGAACGAGCGACACAAACTCAATCGAACTCAATGCTGTATCGCAAGCTTCAAGTACTCGCTATAGTCCTGCTCGCATCTATCGCCGCAGCTCCCCTCTCGGCCCAGACCAAGTCCAGAAAAAAGACCACCAGCTCGTCTTCCCGGAAACGTGCTGCGGCCAGAAAAACGACCGCGAGAAAAGTGCGTGGAAGACAGGGAGCGAGTGCACCAGCTATACCGACGGCAAGATCCACGGCGCCGCGCACTGTGGCGTCCCTGATGACCGACATGACGTCCATCGCCGGTAGAATCCGTAGCGGACAGTTCGGTATCATGGTCGTCTCGCTGACCAGGGGGGACACGCTCTTTTCCGAAAACGCGGGCACTCCTCTGATGCCAGCCTCGACAATGAAAATGCTCACGAGCTCACTTGCATTCGAGAGGCTTGGCCCCAGCTATCGCTTCAGCACCGATGTTTTGCAGGATGGAAAGTTGTCTGCGGACGGTACTCTTTCAGGAAACATCTACCTGCGCGGTGATGGAGATCCTTCGCTGTCCGGGCGTTATCTGCCGGGTGGGCCCGGTGCACCAATGAATTATCTCGCGGATCAGATGGTCTCTCGCGGAGTGAAGCATGTGACCGGCGATGTTGTCGGCGATGCTTCCGCGTTTGATGACGAGAAAATTCCTCAGGGATGGATGTCCAGGTATCTCCAGGCTGGATATGCGGCGCGCGTTTCCGGGTTGTCGCTGAACGAGAATCTCGTGTGGGTTACCGTAACTCCCGGTGGAGCAAAGCTGGAGCCGGCAACCGCGGCGATACCACTCGTCAGCAGCGTGAGGACAGTCTCGGGCGGCGGTGCGAGCCTGTCTGTGCGCCGGCAAGGCAACGGAACGATTCTGGTCTCTGGCAGCATCGGCTCGAACTCACCACCGCGTCGATTCGAATACGTAGTGGAGGATCCGCCAACTTTTGCGACTGGCGCGCTCAAGGCCGCGCTCGTCGCCAAGGGAATCAAGGTCGATGGTGGCATCAGGCTCGGCAAAACGCCGGCGAATGCGACGAAGCTCGTGGGCATACAGTCTCCAACGCTCGACCGGATTATCTCCGCCATGAATCGCGAGAGCATCAATCATTTTGCAGAGTTGCTGATGAGAGACGCGACAAGGGGCCCTCAGCATGACAAGCAGGGGACTGTCGCAAACGGGCAGTCGATGGAGCGCAGTTTTTTTGCGACCAAAGTCGGCGCCGATTCAAGCACGCTCGAGATTCACGACGGAAGCGGGCTGTCGACCCTCGATCGTGTGACGCCGAGGCTGATGGTTCAGATGCTCGCGTACGCGCACAGGGCGAGCTGGGGTCCGTGGTTCCACGCCTCGCTTCCCGTGGCGGGCGTGTCAGAGCTCCTGAAGAGACGGATGCGTGGTGGTGCTGCGCAGGGAAATCTTCATGCGAAGACCGGGACAACGAACGACGTCATCGGGCTAGGTGGCTACGTCACCGCATTGAACGGCGAGGTGATCGCGTTCTCGTTTATTTACAACGGGAATGATCGCTGGACGGCGAAGTCGATGATCGATGTAATGGGCACAACACTCGCCAACTTTGCCAGATAAGCTGAATTGGGAGCATTGCGTAGTGCGGACTAACAGCCATTGACGCCGACATTGTCAGCTAGCACTCTCGGCGATATTAACTCCGCGCTTTGCCAGCTCGGCGATGTAGCGCTCGGCCGGGATGCATTCATCCGGAGTGTGAACTCCCGGCGGCCCGGCTTCTCCGCGTGCCTGCATCTGCCCCGTGATCGACAATGAATATCCGGTGGTCCGCATCATCGCGCTGATGCCCCTGGCTTCGTCGTAGCGATCTACCAGCTCGAAGGTCACCGTCTTGCTCTTCCCTCCTTGTTTTCCTTTTACGACGACGCGAAGCGCGACGAGATCGGTGCTAGCGGGTTTCGTGAGGCGCGGGCCCATCGCGGCGACAGCCACATCACGCGGTACAACCTGCACTCCCTTGACGTCTATGGGTGTCAGCTCGAGCAGGCCGAGTTCCCTGATTGCTTCCATGATTTGCGCGTGACCCGGATAGCGCAGAGTCTTGTACTCCATCGTCGGAATCTTGCCTTCGTAACGGAAGGCCATCGTCGACAGTCCGCCCGCCGTGTGAAATGCCTCGAGCTCGCCAACCGGTGCATCGAAGTGAATCGGCTCGCGCTCTGACAACGCCTTGACATGCTCGAGTTTCCCATTTCGCACGACCGACGAAAGAGTCGTGTAATAATCGAGCACGCCTTCGAGCGAGTACACAATCTGATAGTTGAGCGGTGGCTGCGGATGCTGGGGTAAGCCACCGACGAAAATCCTTACTTCGTCGACGCTTTCCATTTCGTCGATACCGCGTTGCGCAAGAATATTGACCATTCCTGGCGCCAGCCCGCAGTCCGGGATGATCGTCACGCCCTTTTCACGTGCGGTTGCATCGAGCTTTTTCTGCTCCAGCACTATATCAGTATTGCCGCCCAGGTCGCAGAAGTGAACGCCGCATTCGGCGGCCAGTGTGGCGAGCTCGAGGTTGAAGTAGTACGGAATGGCGCTCATGACTGCGTCGCTTTCACGCATCAACGCACGAATGGCATCTTCATCGCGGACATCAACCGGTGTCGGGATCAGCCTCTTGCCCGAATAAGGCGCAAGAAACTTCGGCATGTGTCCAATCCTGAGATCGGCAAGCCGGACACTGGTGGTTTCGGGGTTCTGAAGAAGATCATATGCACAAGCGGAGCCTTGCAGCCCCGCTCCGAGTACCAGCATTCGCATCAGATAAGTCTCCGTGTATTACATGAATCGATCGGTAATCTATCGGAGGTATGTATTGCTTGTCACCCCGGCGCATTCGTTGCACATCGATACATCATGACTACGACAAGCGATGCGCAACACAGCTGGCGCAATCATCTCATCGACACGCCTGACGGCATCCGTCGCGTGATCGATGAGACTAATCGCATTGCTGTGCTGGGGATAAAGCAGGAGCCCGACCGTCCCGCTTACTATGTACCCGAGTACGCACAGCAAGCAGGCTACGAGATCATCCCCGTGCCGGTCTTCTACCCCGACGCCACCGAAATACTGGGCCGGAAAGTTTACAGGACCGTCGATGCGATTCCTGGTGACGTTGACATGGTGAACGTTTTCAGGAGGCCTTCCGACATTCTGCCGCACCTCGACGACATTATCGCCAAGAAACCGAAGTCAGTGTGGTTTCAGCTCGGCATCAGAAACGATGTAGCCGCGGAGCAGCTGGCCAGAGCTGGCATAGACGTCGTGCAGGATCGATGTCTGCTTGTCGAGCTGCAGAGGCTTGGCAAATGATAGCATCGATGCGCAATCATGAATCGTCTCTTACCAGCCAACCACGTAGACCACGGCCTCGACTGGAATCTCATTCGCCACTGCCTTCGCGCGCGGAGCCAGCGCGATGATGTAACGGCCGCCCTTTGTCGCGGCCAGAGCCTTACCCGATCCTATTGTGTACGTGCGCGCAGTCGAATCAGCAGCACTGCCCAGCTCACGGCCGGTGATCACTCCATTAGCACTCTCGATCGAAATCAGCCGAGTGCCAGATCGAATGTGAATTGGGGGCGCGCCTTGCATGTCTACGGGAGCAGACGTGTCGAGAACCGGCCCATCCACCCAACGCGCAACGATGAGCCTCGCCTCGGCCGGAAGCGTGCCGTGAAATGCACCGCTCTTTGGGTCGAGCGCAGCCCAGGTCTTCGATGCTTCGATGTCCTGCCCTTTCGACGGACTGTTGCCCAGTGCGACAGTCGCACCGTCCGGAATCCATCGCACATGCCAGCCGAGTGCGACGGGATACATTCGCGGGGTGGCTGCATCGGCAGCGCCGGCAGCACGCGGGTCCGCCGGGATTTGAATCAGGCCCGGCTGCGCGACTCCGCGCGATGACGTCATTCCGCTCGTCGGGAACGATCCCGTGCGCAGCGTTGCAGTATCGATTCCGGTGCGGCGCGAAAGATCCTGCCACATCGCCGATGGAATCGAATCTGCACCCGCTGCACTCAGCACGTATGCACGGGAGAAGGCGATAACGCTCCAATCCGGTGAGGGCGCTGCGTCCCACACGCTATCCATCCGCGTCTGAAAATTCCGGCTCTCGCTTCCGAAGAAGAACGCATTCGGCAGCGCCTCGTTCTCGACACCCGCAGGGTCAACTATCGCAATGACCGCGGAGCTATCGGGAGAGAGTGCCCACCTCACGTGTGCACTCATTCCATACGTTCCCCTGTTTATTCGAACGGATGTAATGACCGGGGTCTGACGAGAAGCCGTCGCGGGGTCAGGCTTTGCTGCACGCGGAGAGGAATCGACACACGCGAAAGCCGCCGTGATGAGCGGAAGAAGGATTTTGTAAATTGGCTTTTTCATTTTTTGTTCGGGCAAAGTCGGACTGCGTTACAGACGCCTAAACGGTCAGCTGCAGACTAGATTACGCCCGCTTCCCTTGGCTCGATAGAGAGCCGCATCGGCTGCGCGAAAGAGATCTTCGGCGGAGTCCATTCCCTGGGCGGGAAAAGTCGCGACGCCGATGCTTGCAGTGATGTGTATCTCGCGGCCGCCTGGAAGCTGAAATGCATGGGCACCGATCTTGTCACGGATGCGCTCGGCAAATGCGATAGCGCCCTGCTTGCCGGTTTCCGGCAGGACGATGACGAACTCCTCTCCGCCATAACGGGCGACAGTATCCACGGTGCGAACGGCACGCTGGAGAAGCATGGCGAGGCCGCACAGAACGTCGTCTCCGGTGAGATGGCCGTAGGTGTCGTTGACGAGCTTGAAGTGATCGAGGTCGAGCAGCAGCATTGCGAGAGGCGCGTTATATCGCCGAACGCGTTCCATCTCGGTGATGAGCCGCACGGTGAGCGCACGCCGGTTGACTAGCTGAGTGAGCGGATCGGTCTGTGCCAGCGCCTCGAGGCGATGATTGTCCGCGCGCGTAGTCTCGATCGCGTGCGCTCGCTGAATCGCCGCGACTCCGCTGCGCACAACGGTCGAAGCGAACTCCACGTCGGCTGCGTCGAATTTCGGCGTCTCCTCCGTGCGGCGTAAAAGAAACACGCCCCAGTTGTCGCCGTCGAGCGGAAACGGGAGCGCCATTACCGAGCGGATATTTACCTGAGTGCCATCCTTCGCCCATTTCTCACGCAGCCCGGCGTAGAGAGGGGTGTACTTGAGGTCGGGGATGAGCACGGGGATGCGGCCGTGCAGAGCCGAGATCACTTCTGGATACTTGTCCAGCTCGATTTCGAGGTCATGAAGATGGGGCTGCTCGAAGGCGGTTGCTACGACCCCGGTGGCAGACCCCGGGTTCGCCAGAATTACAGAGGCGTGGGAAAGATTGAGCGCACGTGCAAGACGGCGGGCGAGGAGATGGAAAATCTCCTCGGTCGGGAGATTTCCCATGACTTCGTGGAGGATGTCGACGAGATGTTTCCTCGACTCATCTTCCTCACGGGCGCGCTGAAGCTCAGCCTCCGCTTTCCGGAGTGCCGCTCGAAGCACCTGAATCTCATTTCCGTCGTGATCGTTCAATCGATACGTCCGTGGTTTGCTGTCACTCGTCCGCGGCGGCTTCCTCATCGTCGCCGGCGACAACTACTGAATCGTCCCCCGTCGCATCCCCGTCGTCCTCCTCGGGAATTACTCGGGCAACCGCTGTCAGAATGTCCTTGTCATCCAGATTGACGAGCCGGACCCCCTGCGCGATACGTCCAGTGACCCTGATCTGAGCGACTGAAGAACGAATGATTACGCCATTTCGAGTAATCAGCATGATCTCGTCTTCGGGCAACACTTCCATGACTCCGACGACGTTACCCGTCTTCTCGGTGCGATTGACGGTGATGATGCCCTTGCCCCCTCGCCGCTGTACCCGATAATCGTCGATGTGCGAGCATTTTCCCAATCCTTTTTCAGTGACAACAAGTATCGTGGCCTCTCGCTTGATTACCACCATTCCGACAAGCGAATCATCCTTTCTCAGCTCGATGCCTTTTACCCCGGTGGTGTCCCGGCCCATCTCGCGCACGTCCTGCTCGTGGAACCGAACCGACAAGCCATGCTTCGTGGCAAGGACGATGTCGTTGGTACCACTCGTCACCTGAACGTCGATCAGCTCGTCGCCGGGTTCGATCTTGATCGCCTTGATGCCATTTGCGCGCACATTCGAATACTGGGAAAGCGCGCTCTTCTTGACCGTTCCTTTCTTGGTGCAGAAAAGGAGGAACTGCGTGTCGGTAAACTCGCGAACCGGGACCATCGCCTGGATCTGTGTATCCGGCTGAACGTTGATCAGGTTGACGATCGGCTTGCCCTTGGTCGCCCTCCCCGCCTGCGGGATTTCGTGAACCTTGAGCCAGAAACAGCGGCCGTCATCCGTGAAGCACAGGATGTAGTCGTGAGTCGACCCGATGAAGAGCTTCTCGATAAAGTCTTCATCCTTGAGGGTCTGGCCGCTCAAGCCCCGGCCCCCGCGCCGCTGCTTGCGATAGGTCGAAACCGACGTGCGCTTGATGTAGCCCGAGTGCGAGATCGTGATCACCATGTCCTCTTCGGCGATCAGGTCCTCGATCGTAAACTCGCCCTCGTCACTCGTGATTTCGGAGCGTCGCTCATCTCCGAAACGCTTGAGCACGTCCTGGAGCTCGTCGCGGATGATCTGCATCCGGCGCGGGCGTGAAGCGAGGATGTCACGCAGCTCCTCGAGGAATGCGCGGACCTCCTTCAGTTCTGCTTCGAGCTTCTCGATCTCCAACCCGGTGAGTTTCGCCAGGCGCATGTTCAAGATCGCCTCGGCCTGGCGCTCGCTGAGCTTGAAGCGCTTCTGGAGCTGATCGCTTGCTGTCGGAGTGTCCTCTGCCGCGCGGATCAGCTTGATGACCGCATCGATATTATCGACCGCGATCTTGAGGCCTTCGAGGATGTGCTCACGCTCGAGCGCCTTGTCGAGATCGAACTGCGTGCGGCGGACGACGACGGTGTGCCGGTGAGCGATGTAATGCTCGAGCACTTCCTTGAGCGGCATGATCTTCGGAACAAGCTGTCCGGTATTCGAATCCGGGACGAGCGCGAGCATGATGACACCGAACGTCGACTGCATCGTCGTGTGCTTGTACAGGCCATTGAGCACAACGCGCGGAATTGCATCACGCTTGAGCTCGATTACGACCCGCATTCCGTCTTTGTCCGATTCATCGCGAAGGTCGGAAATTCCTTCCAGCTTCTTGTCGCGCACGAGCTCCGCGATATCGGCAACGAGCTTGGCCTTGTTGACCTGATACGGCAGCTCGTTGATCACGATCTGTGATTTATTGGAGCTCTCCTTCTCCTCGATCACGGCGCGCGCCCGCATCACGATTCGCCCGCGTCCAGTTTCCTGATAATCCTTGATACCAGCCCGGCCGTAGATGTAACCGCCGGTCGGGAAATCAGGACCCTTGATGATTTTCCGCAGCTCGCTGACTTCGAGGTCCGGGTTGTCGATCATTGCGATGACGGCGGCTACGACTTCATTGATATTGTGCGGCGGAATGTTGGTCGCCATACCAACAGCGATTCCCGACGAGCCGTTGATCAGGAGATTCGGCACGGCGGAAGGCAGTACCTTCGGCTCCATGAGCCGGTCATCGAAGTTAGGCGCGTAATCGACGGTGTTCTTGTCGATGTCCGACAACATCTCCATGGCGATGCGCGTGAGCCGGGACTCCGTGTACCGGTACGCAGCAGCGGGATCGCCGTCTACCGATCCGAAATTCCCCTGACCGTCCACCAGCGGATACCGCAGCGAGAAATCCTGAACCATTCGGACGAGCGCATCGTACACC
>JANYKY010000416.1 GCA_025357975.1 Gemmatimonadaceae bacterium | reverse complement strand
CCAGGTCGTGCGCGATGAACCCCTTCCCCGGCACTCGCTTGCCATTGACACGCTTCTCCATCTCATCGTCGATCTCACCCCAGACGTTCGTGCTCGTATACTCGAGCGACCCGGAGTAATAGGCGTTCGGCGCAACCTGATGGTAAACGTGATAATGACCGAGCGCGACGTAATCCCAGCGGCTTGCATTGAGCTCTTCGACCTTGAGATCTCCATAGCCAATCGCGGCAAGAGGCCCGAAGCGTTTGACGACGCCTTCTACAGCATCGTGGATCAGAAGAATATTGTAGCGGGCAGATGGATCGGGATCGAATGCGGGGCGGGGCTTGATGCCGCTCGGTACCGCGAAGACCGACAGCTCCCCGTCCCGGAACGTCAGCCGCCTCGGCTCACTGTCGACAACGGCGATCCCCAGCGCCTTGAAGAGCCGGATAATGTGACCCGTTTCGGTTGTCCGCGGCGTGTCGTGATTTCCGGCGACCATGACGATTGTGGCATCCGGAAGCATTTCCCGAAGTCGAGCGAACTGCTGATAGGCCAGAAGAATCGCGGGGGTTGTCGGGCGTACGCTGTGAAAGACGTCGCCGCCGATAACTATCACATCCGGACGCAGGTCGATGACCGCTTCTATCGTCTTCTTGAAGGCAGCGGCAACGTCCGCTTCGCGCTGATTCAATCCACCGGGCGTGACGCGATGATATTGTCTGTATCCGAGATGCAGATCGGACAGGTGAACGAGCTTCATCTCAGGCGAAACGCCTTGAGTTGTTGAGTCACTCGCGTGTGCACCATCATCGGGGTTCCGCCGTCCGGAGGCTGAACCGTGGATGTTGCGTCGATTACGGCATGCATGTCGGTAATCCATGCAAGCCGCCGGTCGAGCTGGATGCTTCCCTTCAACGTTCCCGAAAGCTCCGAGAGAGTCCCATCCGTGTGATCCTGCGCCAGGACTCCGCGCATCGAGATGTACGCGATGTCGCCGTTTCGACCGATTGAATCAAGCTGAAACGTCGCGGTCACAAGCCCAGCCGCACCGGCTTCCCCCGCAATGGGAATTCGCATCTGCCGTTTCCAGCTGTCTCCGGGTGATACCGGCTTTCGCGATAGCATCGCCGGCATCTGCCCGAATAGCGCCCGCAACTCGTCGCTTGCATCCGCATCGATGACCTCTGCACCGCCATCGGTTGCGACGCGCATGTCGATCTGGTCATCGATGCCCGTTTTCACGCGAACTGGAGGAGCGCTCTTGCCGCCATCGTGGGACATCGATGTACGTATCGAGTCAGTCACGGCCGTCACCAGTGCGCCATCCCGATCGGTCTTGTGAACTACGGCACGGCTGAAGACTTCCATGATGGTCGTCATCTGCCGGCTACCCTGGGCGCAAGGCCTGGTCTCGGGAGCGACTCTGGCATTGCGCCTGGGACCGGAGTACCCAGTCGGGCAACCCGTTGGCGTGCCCGATATATCCACCCGTTGAATCATCCTGACATTCAGCGTGTCACCCGCGTGCGGGCTGATCTGAAGGAGCAGAGACTGTGCTCCCAGTGAGCTCGCAATTCCACAAAACGCAATCGCCGCTGTGAGTACGAAGCCTCTAGAGACCATACGGATCATCATCGGGCAATGAGCGCGCCGGGATCGATTCTCGCGGTGCAAGACCACCGCTGAAAGCTGGCTGCGCCGGAATTTTTTTTCTAAGCCGCGACTCGAAAAATGCACGGACGTTCGAAGGCTTTGACACGAGTGCGGCATTGCGTGCGGCGATGAGCTCACTCTCGTCATATAGCGCAACGAGGGTGCTCACCCATGCCATGGACACCGCGGGGTCCACAGTTCGAAGCGAGCGATAGAGCGCATGTTCGAGCGTCACGTCAGAAGCCTGGGGAAAACGCTCGGCACCGTCGCGACCCTGCATCACTGCAGGCCGTGGAAATCGCACAAAAATCGGTTGTGTGAAATGCGGATGACGAACCATCAACTGCCCTTTCTCGAGCGTGGCGAGCTTGGTGCGAGTCGCAGGACTAAGCACCGAATAGCCGGGTGTGGCCAGCTCGTCTCCGTCCATGCGTCCGTACAAAGCCGTGCCAGAATTGCCGACCACTCTACGGTGTACCTGCGACCTGAATTGCTGAGCGCTGAACAACACGAGCCCGAGGTATCTTCCTCGCTCTGCGATATCCAACAGCATTTTTCGAACGTACGTTTCCGGTGCATCGCCTGGCGCGTACTTGTTGAGCTCGTCAACGAATACGACCAGATGCTTTACACCGAGATCACGTCGCTCGAGATGCTCACGAAGCTTGGAAACTATTCGCGCGAAGATCAGGTCCTGCGCGTCTTCCTCGAGCGTCGCAACGTCAACTACATACACCGCGCGGTCTTCGAAGCTCCCGAATGGAAGGTCGCTGACGTCGCCCGTATCAGTGACCAGGCCGGCGCACCTCGTCGAGATGTTTGAGAGACGATTCCGAACTTTTCTGATCGTCGCGATGTGATGAGTGCGCCAGGATTCCGAGTTCGCCTTCTCGAGTCCGCGCAACAGATCCTTAAACCAGTTTTCGAGATCACCGAACGATTGCACGGTGTGCTCGCGCGAGAGATATGGGTCCTGGTCAAACCTCCGATCGACGACACGCTCGGTAATGAAATCGATCAGCGCATCTGCTTTTGCATCGATATCGTCTTTGTTGAGCAGCACTTCTGCGTACTGCAGCACCTCGCGCAGGCCCCAGGTGAGCGGCTTCACGTTGTGAAGAAGCGCCTCATTCGACCTAAGAGTGTTGAGGCCGAATCCCTTCGCAGTGTATGGCGCGAAGTAGGTAACGTTTTCGAACGGGCCGGGCTTCACTCCCATTTTTTCGTACAATTCCCGGTCGCGATCTTCCAGCTTGCCCGGTTGATCGAGAAAACAGAGATCAGGTCCCTTGACGTTGAAGCAGACCGCGGCGACCGAGCCCTTACTTGCCGGGAAGTGCGCGAAGAGTGATGCCAGCAGCCACTCCACCGCGCTGGTCTTCGTCGCCAGCCCCGACATACCGGAGATGTTGAGGTGAGCAGCTTCTGGCCCGAGCAAAAAATCTGCGTCGAGATAGATCACTGAATCCGTTGCGCCAGCGCGATACACACCGACTGGAATGCCTGTATTGGCACCGTCTTTCAGATAGCTGTCCATCCGCAGCGCCGTCGCTACATCCGCTTCCTCTGCGAGAAACACTTCGCCCATCGGTACCGGCTGAAGCGGCTCTTCAGGAATCTGCCTCAGAACCGCTGCGGTGTAGAGCCGAATTTCCGCGCGCTCACTGGACGCGAAGGTCGCATTGGATGGCCGGCCGTCGTGACTCAGCACGTCGTGCATCGGAGTTTGAAGGTCGGTATAGCTGAACCCCTCGACGACGATCCCGTAGATACGCGGAATTTTGCCCTCGACGGGATGTGCGCCCTCAACTCGCACGATGGTGCCGATGCCTACCGGACAGTCGAGCGAAGTCCAGAAATGGAACTCGTGCGGAGTGTTTGGCTTCCTCTCAGTGGCGACAACTCGTCCCAGGGCTTCCATCATGAGATTGCCCTGAGGAATTCCTCTGTATCGCGAATTCCGTAGGCCATCTTGTCCCAGCGACCATCAGGAAGTGAAAGCGGCGAGCCCTCGGCGATGATCCAACGCGAGATCTCGTCTGCGCGCGCGGGTTCAATATCTTCGGCGGACTCGACCCTTACCAATCCGAACAGGCTATCATGACCCGCTGTTTCGCGGATTCTCACATACCAGCTCGCAACGCTCGAGCGCGTGCGCGGCGCTACACGAAACATCGATGATCTTTCCCCTGCTCGAAGTCCCACGAGGACCTGAAACGCATCGCCATCGGCGTAGAGACGCCGATGAGTCTTGATTACACCGACGACTTTTTTTGAGCTCGACGCGATCGTGCTTCCAGTGATACTCCCGTCCATATACAGAATTCCATCATCTCGCGCGCACCATGCCTCGGCGAGGTCGAGTTCCAGTCTCTCCCGATCGTTCTGGATCAGCTGAAGAGCTGCCTCCATCAACGCAGCAGGATGCCTGGACGGAATGGTTTCTGTGCGCTTCGGGCTCGCGGTGTCGACGAATCGGGAATCGCCGGCCAGCCCGCTGTCAACCGCGCCAAGATATCGAAACGGAACATAGAAGCGGCGGCTGACACTCGGCGCGTTCGCGTGCCACGCAAGCAGGCGACGATCGACTCGCACTCGGACTGCGGCCGAGATCTTCGCCCATACGATCGGTACGCCCTTCTGTTGGTTGACGATGGAGATCTGCTGCGTGCCATCAAGGAAGCCCGAGAAACCGCTTTGTAGCCAAGGCTCATCGGGCGACCTGACATCGATCGCGCGAAAAGATTTGCCTTCAGTCAGCGACGGCTCGACAAGTACGGCTGGCTCATCGGCCCTGCCGTAGCGCTCCGCATCTGCAGACCCACCTTCGACCGCGGCGCTGCCCGGAAGCTGCCCGAGAATGAACCGTCGAGCTTCGTGTACCGAGTTCGGCCATCCCATTTTTTCGCTACGATCGGACGACGAAATCACTCCAGCCCTATGTCCCACGCCTGCTCCAGATCCTTCTTCGAGTAGGCGCGAAATGCTGTCAGCGTCTGCGTACTCTTCAGTCCAGGTACGGTCGAAATTTTTTCTGTTACAACAGTGGCAACGCCCTCGTAATCGGTCACTTCGACGAGCGCGACGAGATCCCACTCACCCGAAACTGAATAGACAGTCGACACGCCCTCGATCCCTGCAAGGCGCGTGGCGCACTGGGGAATCGAGTTCGGCTCCGCTTTGATGAGGACGATTGCAGTAATCATCGAATTGAGAAATTGGGTCGGGAGGGAGTGCCGTCAGCCTTGGGCGATGCTGGTCTGACAGTGCTAGTTTTCGTGTCGGCGGCGACTGTCGCCGACAACGGATTATAACAGTATCCGCGCGGCTAAGGCTGCGCCATGATGCACCAGGAGCACGCCCAAGTGGAACCCGAAGAAACAGAAGAACGCGGCTCAGGACGCAGCCAGAACGTCGTCCACACATTGCCGCGATCGATGGCTTCGGTGCCACGCTTCCTCACCGGCCCTCTGGAGCGATTGGACCCGTCCGCGGGAACAACGCAACTCGTTGTCGTGACAGCGGATGCGGAGACTGCCGTCGCTCTCGCGGAGTCAGTCTTGAGGATGACCGGCCCAGCGGGAATCGAGCTCATTCCCGTCACCAGCGCGCGGCGCGCGAGCCGCCTCATGGCGGGACGGCCGGTGCTCGCCGTCGCGGGGGCGCCGAGGGACCTTCGCGACCTCGTCCGTGGCAGTCACGTAAAGCTTGATTCCGTGAAATGCGTGGTGCTCGCCTGGGCCGATGAGATTCTGGCGGGAGATCCAGATGACATCGAGGCGCTTGAAGCAATAATGAGTGAGCTCGCTAAGGATGCTGCGCGGATTGTCGTGACGTCACGCTCGGAAGGCCGCGTCAACGCTTTCGCCGAGCGTTATCTCAGGCGCGCGCACCGCGAGGTCGAACCTGATGACTCGACTGCGGCTGCTGTCCCTCTTCAGTACGTGACAGTGTCCTCCACGTCACGCGGGACTTCCCTTCGGCGGCTATTGGATGATCTAGATCCGCCGTCGGCGGCGATTGTTGTCGATGATGATGAAGCTGAGGCTGAAGCTTCCAAAACAGTCAAGCTTCTCGGTTATGGGCTCGAGTCCAGCACTGTCCAGGTGACGCGTGGAGAGGTGGCCGCATCGACGAATGCTGTGATCTTTTTTCAACCGCCAGCGAGCCGGACCGCGCTTGCCGCAGCTTCCGCCGCCGGCGCAGTTACAATCGTCGCGCTGGCCGAGCCGCGCGAGCTGGAGGAGCTCAAGCGGATCTCCGGAAACCAGGCTAAGCCGTTTACGCTTTCCGCACCCGGGAACGCGGCGCGAGACCGGGACGTAGCAATTCGGCGCGAGCTGACCTTTGCGCTCGACGCTGGCGTTGCGACCCGCGAGGTGCTCGCCCTCGAGCCGCTGCTCGACCGCTTCGACGGGATCGAGATCGCTGCGGCCGCTCTTCGGATGCTCGAGAAGGAGAGAGCGTTGAGGCAGCTTGCGCAGGCAGAGGTGCGGCAGGCCCAGGCGGCTCCACGCGAAGAAAGGCCCTCGTTCGATCGAAGCGCGGCCCGACCAGATCGTGGAGAAAGGCCACGCCCGGGGGCTGACCGTGGTGGAAGACCTGATCGAGGAGATCGTGGCGTGAGACCAGGGGCGGACAGATCGCGAAGCGCAAGCAGTGAAAGAAAGCCATTCGATCGCTCGCGAGGCGCGCCTGACAGAGGCGCCGACTCCCGTCCGCCACGGAAATTCGACGACCGGCCGCGGCGCGATCGCCCATGAGCCAATCGTTTCACCAGACCGGAGGTTGGATCGAAGTCATTTCCGGTGTGATGTTCAGCGGCAAAAGCGAGGAGCTGATCAGGCGCGTGCGCCGGACGATTATCGCGCGCAAGAGAATTCAGGTTTTCAAGTCGCACCTCGACGCGCGGTATGCCGGTATTTACACCATCTCCAGTCATGACGGGCGCACGGTCGAGGCAATCCCAGCTGACAACGCAGCGCAGATTGCTCAACAGATCGATCCGATGGCACACGTCATCGCAATCGACGAGGCACAATTCCTCGACAGCGGAATCATTCCGCTCGTGACGTCGCTTGCCGGACGCGGCAGGCGTGTCATCCTTGCCGGCACCGACACGGACTTTCGCGGTGAACCGTTTGGGCCGATGCCGTCGCTGATGGCAATCGCCGAAGTCGTGGACAAACTGCACGCGATCTGTGTGCTGTGCGGGGGGCCGGCAAGCCGCAACCAGCGGCTCATCGGGGGGCTCCCCGCGCCCTACGATTCGCCCACAATCATGGTGGGTGGCACAGAGTCCTACGAAGCGAGGTGCCGGATGTGTTTCTCCATTCCGCCGAAAGACGCAAATCAGGCTTCTCTGCTCTGATCGCATCAGGGGATACAGATACCAGACGGCTTATGTGTATGACCGTGCACAAACGGCCGTATCGAATGACTTCGGCACATTTGTTGTGTAGGAAGCACTGAATGCTCTTACCTTAGTCCGACACTTTCAATATCCCCATGCGACTAATTGGACTTACTGGAAATATTGCCAGCGGCAAGACGGCCGTCTCGGAATTACTGGCAGAACGCGGCGCGACGATCATCGACGCTGACGTGCTCGCGCGAGAAGCCGTGATGAAGGGAAGCCCCGCACTTGATCGGATAGTCGCAAAATGGGGTGACGGTGTACTCGACGCAGACGGCAACCTCGATCGCGCGGCCCTGAGACACGTTGTGTTCGACAACCAGGATGATCTCGACGCTCTCAACGAGATCGTGCACCCCGAGGTCCTGAAGAGACGAGACGCGGAAATCAGTGCCGCCCGGTCGCGGGGGGACAAAGTCGTCGTGGCCGTCATTCCTCTGCTGTTCGAGCGCCATCTTGCTGAAGAGTTCGACTCGATTGTACTTGTGGATGCGCCGCGGTCCGTACGGCTAGATCGAATTGTGAGCGAGCGCGCAATCGATGAAGCGGAGGCAATGAAGATGATTGCATCCCAGATGCCTTCGGACCTGAAGAGAGCCCGCGCGGATTACGTTATCGAAAACGCAGGTTCGAGGGACGACCTCGAGAATGAAGTGGACAGAGTGTGGGGAGAAATTGTCGGCGATGAAGTCTCATCGCTCGATGCCGCGACTGCGACCTGATATTATTCTGCGTCGTGCTCCGCTCGCGTTCGGAGCTTCCAAATAAATTGAGGTGTTGAGTGGCTAATATTCCTGGCGATCTGCACTATACCGAAGAGCATGAGTACATCCGCAAGACGGAGAGCGGACTGATCGAAGTCGGTATTACCGATTATGCACAGGGAGAGCTCGGCGACGTGGTATACGTCGAGCTCCCGAAAGTCGGAACGAAGCTCGCGAAGCACGATGTCTTCGGTACCATCGAAGCGGTCAAAGCTGTTTCCGAGCTATTCTCCCCAATTGCCGGAGAGGTAGCGGAGACAAATTCAAGACTCGATGGCGAGCCCGCTCTCGTCAACAGCGATCCGTACAAGGAGGGCTGGATGATTCGCCTCAAGCCGGATGATGACTCAGCGATCGATGGACTGATGGATTCGGCCGCTTACGCAAAGCAGATCGGTTAGTCAAGAACAGTAGACTCACGACTGACAGTCATGAGTCTACGGTCTTATTACCGCATTGCTTCCTTGAAGCTCACTCCCGCCCGGAATCCGGGGATCTTGCGAGCTTTTACCTTGACCGTGCGGCCAGTGAACACGCTGTTCACTTCCCTCGCCTTGTGAGATCTTCGGTCGAACGTCCCGAAGCCAGCGATCGTAACTTTGCCGCCGCGCTTAACCTGCCGCGAGATCACGCCGTCCTGCGGGTCGAAGATGGCGTCGACCACCCGCTTGACGTGAGTCGGCCTGAGCTTGGTCTGACGCGTTAACGCTTCGAGCATTTCCGCCTTGTTCATACCGGCTCCGTGAGGAAGCAGTTTTTTCAAACCGCGAGCGGCATGTCCGCCACGCGGAACGAGGCTAAAGTAGTGCCCGGCTAAGGCCCACGCCAGATAAATAAATGTTTGCTAATCAGTCCGCTCCGCTTAGCGCACCCGCCTCGGCGTAGGCATCCGTCGGAGGGCACGAGCACACAAGATTCCGGTCCCCATAAGCACTCTCCACTCGCGCCACCGCCGGCCAGAACTTCGAATCCCTCGTCCATGCAGCTGGGTACGCCGCTTTGTCTCTGGCATATGGATGCTTCCACTCATCGGCTGTGATACGAGCCAACGTGTGCGGAGCATTCTTCAGAACATTATCTGCACGATCCGCAGCCCCACTTTCGATCTCGCCGACTTCTGCACGGATAGAAATCATCGCTTCGCAAAAACGATCCAGCTCAGCCAGCGATTCACTCTCGGTGGGCTCGATCATCAGCGTTCCCGCAACGGGAAACGAAACGGTCGGTGCATGGAACCCGTAGTCGATGAGACGCTTGGCGATGTCTTCGACTTCGACTCCGCTCGACGCCTTCACAACTCGAGTGTCCACAATGCATTCGTGCGCAATCGTGCCGTGCTCTCCCTTATACAGAACAGGAAAATGCTCATTGAGCCGATGAGCGATATAGTTCGCGTTCAGTATCGCAACCCTCGTGGCCTCGGTAAGCCCCTCGCCACCCATGAGGCGGATGTACGCATATGAGATTGGAAGAATGCTCGAGCTGCCCCAGGGTGCCGCGGAAACTGCACCTACATAGTCTCTGCCCGCTTGTGGAATAACGGGATGACCAGGAAGAAACGGAGCAAGATGCGCAGCAACGCCAATCGGCCCCATTCCTGGCCCGCCACCGCCATGGGGAATGCAGAACGTCTTATGAAGATTGAGATGACAGACGTCAGCGCCGATATCGGCGGGACGACAAAGCCCAACCATCGCATTCATGTTCGCGCCGTCCATGTACACCTGGCCGCCGTTCTCATGAACGATGCGACAGATCTCTACAATCCCCTCTTCGAACACGCCGTGTGTCGAGGGATACGTCACCATCAATGCAGCCAGAGTGTCCCTGTTCGCCTCCGCTTTCGCACGGAGATCAGCGATGTCGATGTTGCCCCTCTCGTCAGTCTTCACGACGACGACTTTCATCCCCGCCATCACCGCGCTGGCTGGATTTGTTCCATGAGCGGACTGCGGCGTGAGGCAAACATTCCGATGCGTATCGCCACGCGATGCATGATATCCATGAATCGCAAGCAGTCCCGCGTATTCTCCTTGTGAGCCGGCGTTTGGCTGAAGTGAAACGGACACGAAGCCCGTTATCTCCGCCAATGCTGCTTCGAGCTCCGCAAAAAGCTGCTGGTATCCCTCGGTTTGATTCACCGGAGCGAATGGATGAATCTTCCCAAATCCGGGCCACGTGATTGGCATCATCTCGGCCGTCGCATTGAGCTTCATCGTGCATGACCCGAGTGGAATCATCGAATGCACGAGCGAAAGGTCCCGTGTTTCGAGCTTGTGCATGTAACGCAATAGCTCCGTCTCCGAGCGATGCGTATTGAAAACCTCATGCACCATGAAGGGCGTGGTGCGCTTGAATCGCTCGTCGTAACGTGAATCCGCTCCGGTTGCGAGAGTCGAAGCGAGCAAATCAGGCTTTCCACCAAACACTGCCAGCAAGCTCAGGAGATCGCCTTCATTCACTGTCTCATCCAACGCGATGCAGACAGCGTGATCTCCGACCTGGCGCAAATTGATTTTCTTCTCGGCCGCTGCACTCATGATTTCGCTCGCGGGCTTCGAGCCAAGCTCTACCCTGATCGTATCGAAGAACTCCTCGTGAGCAAGCTCGAAGCCGAGGGTCTTGAGAGCTTCAGCGAGAACCGTCGCGTACTGGTGAACGCGCGAGGCTATTCGCTTCAGGCCATTCGGGCCATGATACACAGCGTACATGCTTGCGACAACAGCAAGAAGAACCTGCGCCGTGCAGACGTTACTCGTGGCCTTTTCCCGGCGGATATGCTGTTCACGCGTCTGAAGCGCCATGCGAAGTGCAGGCTTCCCGTCCGCATCGCGCGACACTCCGATGATGCGGCCAGGTATCTGCCGTTTGAACTCGTCCCTCGTTGCAAAGAAAGCTGCGTGAGGGCCGCCGTAACCAAGTGGCACACCCATGCGTTGCGTGTTTCCAACGACGATGTCGGCGCCCCATTCACCCGGTGGCGTCAGAAGCACCAGGCTGAGCAGATCGGCAGCGACAGTAACCAGCGCACCTGCGGCGTGGACGCGCTCGCAGAGCGGGCGATAGTCAGAGACAGCTCCATGCGTCGTCGGATACTGAAGAAGAACTCCGAAGACATCCTGCCCGATTTCGGCGGTGTCGCAGTTGCCCACGACGACCGTGATTCCGCGCACCGCGGCGCGGGTCTTCACAACGTCGATGGTCTGGGGGTGGCACGAGTCTGATACGAAGAAGACTTCCTTGCCGGGCTTGCCATGAACGCCGTAGCTCATCGTCATGGCCTCCGCGGCAGCCGTCGCTTCGTCGAGCAATGATGCGTTGGCGATCTCCATTGCAGTCAGGTCGATCACCATCGTCTGGAAATTGAGCAACGCTTCGAGACGTCCCTGCGCAATCTCGGCCTGGTATGGCGTGTAGGCCGTG
>JANYKY010000412.1 GCA_025357975.1 Gemmatimonadaceae bacterium | reverse complement strand
GCCATAAGCGAGTGGCCTGGTGTTACCGCAACCGTTCACGGCCGGGACCTGGCTCGGGCGAGCGCATCGAGAATGCGGCATTCTGTTGTCATTCGCGCTGCATCGATGCGGGATCCACTGATTGCTGAGGCGAATATTGTTGTAAATGCGACGCCTGTTGGAATGTCGAACGACGAACACCCGGTTGCACTCGATCGCATTGCGGCGGATGCCGTCGTTATCGATCTCGTTTATGCCCCAAAAGAAACCTCGTGGGTTCGCGAAGCTCGCGCGCGCGGACACAAGGCAACCGATGGTCTTTCGATGCTACTTCATCAGGGAGCCGCGGCCTTCAGGTGCTGGTTCAACGAGGAGCCCGACCAGTCGGTAATGCGTGCGGCTTTAGCGGAGGCCACGGGGAGGGCCTGAGTCCGCTGGGGCGAGCGTGGGCGGCAGCTCGACCGGCAATTGCGGCTGTCGCTGACCTCATTCTCCCGGTTTGTTGCGTGGCATGCGACCGGTTACTCCGTGCCGAGGAGACGGGAGTTATCTGCGGTCATTGCTGGTCGCGATGTCAGCAGCTTCGCAATCCCCGTTGCGAAAGGTGCGGGCACCCGATCGATCGGTATTCGTGTCGATGGTGCGAAAATCTTCCCGCATTTGTCCGCGCAGCGAGATCATACTGCTGGGTCGGCGCGGGGACAGGAACGGCGATCATCCATGCGCTCAAGTACGGTGGGTGGCTTCGAACGGCTCCAGCGATGGCTGAGCGGATGTCGCGTGTCTCGTGGCCGGCGGACGTAACGCGAGAACGAGCAGGTATTATTCCAGTGCCGCTTTCGCCCTCGAGACTTCGTGACCGGGGTTTTAATCAGTGTCAGATTCTGGCTGAGAACCTGGCAAAACTCTGGGGAGTACCGGTGCTGACCGATACACTTCTGCGAGAGTCCGCAACGAGAAGTCAAACGGAGTTGACTCCGGGGGAACGACTGAGCAATGTTGCCGGTGCGTTCTCTGTCCCGCATTCGGCGGTCCGCGCACTCCACGGTGAGCATGTAGTTTTGCTTGATGACGTGATCACCACCGGCGCAACACTTCGCGCTTGCGCCGAGGCGTTATTTGGAGCGGGAGCCCGCACCATCAGCTACATGACATTCGGTCGAGCGCCTTCATCGGGCGACCGGCTTACTCCATAGGAAAGTCGCATGGCAATCAGAGTTGGAATCAACGGATTTGGCAGAATCGGCCGGCAGGTATTGCGGGCCGCCAAAGAGCAGGGCGTCGCGGACCTCGAGTTCGTCGCAATCAACGAACTCACCGACACCAAAACGCTCGCGCATCTGTTCAAGTACGATTCGGTTCACGGCACTTTCTCCGGCGATGTCGAGGCGAATGAAGGGTCGATCATCGTGGATGGTGAGGAAATTCGCGTCCTCAGCGAGAAAGATCCGGCCGCGCTTCCGTGGCGTGAGTTGGGAGTGGACGTCGTGCTCGAAGCCACTGGTCGCTTTACCAACGCACCCGATGCGCGCAAGCACATCGATGCAGGTGCAAAAAAGGTGATTATCTCCGCCCCTGCGAAGGGTGAAGACATCACCATCGTGATGGGAATCAACAGCGACAAGTACGATCACGCGACGCATCACATCATCTCGAATGCGTCGTGCACGACGAACTGTCTCGTGCCGATGGTGAAGGTCATCAAGGACAACTTTGGCTTCAGGCACGGCTCGATGCTGACCGTCCACAGCTATACCAACGATCAACAGATTCTCGACCTGCCTCACAAGGATTTGCGCCGTGCGCGCGCTGCGGCTTTGTCGATGATTCCCACGACGACGGGCGCCGCGAAGGCAACTGCGCTCGTGATGCCCGAGCTGAAGGGAAAAATCGACGGACTGTCAATCAGAGTGCCAACGCCGGACGTGTCCTTCACCGATCTTACCGTTGAAGTCGAGCGTCCGACCACGATTGCCGAAGTGAACGCCGCGTTCAAGGCTGTATCGGAAGGGGCACTGGAAGGTATTCTGGCCTACACCGAGGTCGAGCTCGTTTCCTGCGACTACATCGGCAATCCGCATTCGTGCATCATCGACGCGAAGACCACCAATGTCGTTGACGGCACGATGGTGAAGGTGTCTGGATGGTACGACAACGAGTGGGGTTACTCGTCGCGTTGCGTGGACATGCTTCGCTTCGTTGGC